>JANODK010000161.1:0-38601 GCA_031412655.1 Chryseolinea sp. | reverse complement strand
CGGAAAACCTGAGAATGTAGAAGCAAAGTTTAAGAAGTTGATGATTTTCTATAAAGAAATTCTTCCGCGGATGGGCTGGAATAAATACTGCAAAGTGAGTTTGGAATACGAAGGACAGAATGTAGACGAATAACTTTTAATGACAATGACAAGACCTATAAATAATACAACAACCACTAATAAAGATTGACATTATGGAACACGAAAAAATAGTAGTCGGGCTCGACATTGGCACAACAAAGATTTGTGTCATCGTTGGGCGTAAAAACGAATTTGGAAAACTCGAAGTGCTCGGCATGGGTAAAGCGGAGTCCGAAGGCGTTGTGAAAGGTATCGTCTTCAACATTGATAAGACGGTGTATGCCATCGAGAAAGCGATTAAAGAAGCTGGCGATCAGGCAGGCATTGACATCGGTGTAGTGAATGTCGGTATTGCCGGACAACATATTAAAAGTTTCATTCAACATGGTGGGATAACGCGATCATCGAAGGATGGTGAGATTGACATTGGTGATGTAGAACATCTCACCCAAGATATGTACCGCATGGTTGTTCCTCCGGGAAGTCAAATCATCCATGTGATGCCACAAGACTATATGGTGGATTACGAAGAAGGTATTAAAGAGCCAGTAGGTATGTCGGGCGTACGGTTAGAAGCCGACTTCCACATCATTACTGCTCAGACAAATGCCATCAACAACATCAACAAATGTATTCGCAGGGGTGGGTTGGAAATTGAAGATCTTATTCTTGAACCCCTTGCTTCAAGTCTCGCGGTATTGAGCGATGAAGAAAAAGAAGCAGGTGTTTGTTTGATTGACATCGGAGGAGGAACAACGGATATCGCGATCTTCTATGATAATATCATTCGTCACACTGCCGTGATTCCATTTGGTGGAAACATTGTAACGAACGATATCAAACAAGGCTTGATGGTGTTACCTCAACAAGCTGAACAGTTGAAGACTCGTTTTGGAAAAGCGATTGCTGAAGAAGCAAGTCCAAATGAAATCGTTTCAATTCCTGGCATCCGTAATCGTTCTGCGAAAGAAATTTCGGTGAAGAATCTTTCGAACATCATTCAGGCGCGCATGGAAGAAGTAATTGAAATGGCACATGCGGAAATCATCAGTTCTGGTTTTGAAAATAGATTGGCCGGAGGTATTGTGATAACAGGGGGTGGAGCACAACTTGGCAACCTGAAACAGTTAGTAGAATATATGACGGGTATGGATACGCGCATCGGTTATCCGAATGAACACTTGGGTAAGAGTAAGATTGAGGCAGTAAAGAGCCCCATGTATGCAACGGCTGTAGGCCTTGTGCTGTCGGGCTTCCGTTCACTTGATGAACGTGAAGATCGATACAAAGAAGCACGTGAAGTAGTGAAAGCTACGAAGGTGGTCAAGAAGCCGTTGGTCCCATCTAAAAATTTCTTCAACGACATCTTGAATAAAACCAAGAACCTGTTGATTGATGACTTGGATGGAAAGAACGAATACTAAAGACAATAGGCAGCAGGCAAAGGGCAATAGGCAAAATTTAACACCTAATGTCTAGTGACTAAAGTCTAACAAAAAAAGAAACAACTACTAAAAAAAATAATCATCATGTTTGAATCAGGATCATACAAGTTCGAAGTTCCCAAACATATCCAAACAAAATCAATCATTAAAGTGATTGGTGTTGGAGGGGGCGGAAGCAACGCTGTGAATCACATGTACAAACAAGGCATTAAAGATGTTGAGTTTGTGGTTTGTAACACAGACAACCAGGCGCTGAACAGCAGTCCGGTTCCAAATAAATTACAAATCGGTACGAACCTTACGGAAGGTCTTGGCTGCGGAGCCAATCCGGAAGTAGGTAGAAACGCTGCGCTTGAAAGCAAAGATCAAATTCGCGAGATGCTGGTTGGCACACGCATGGTGTTTGTTACGGCTGGTATGGGTGGCGGTACCGGAACTGGTGCAGCTCCCGTGATTGCTAAGATTGCCCGTGACATGGACATCCTCACAGTAGGTATCGTTACAGCTCCATTCTCTTTTGAAGGAAAAAAGAAAATGAGCCAAGCTGATCTTGGTATGGAAGCACTTCGTCAGAATTGCGATACCGTGCTTGTGATTTTGAATGATAAGCTTCGCGAGATCTTTGGAAATCTTTCCATTGGTCAGGCATTTGCGCAAGCCGATAATATTTTAACAACGGCAGCTAAAGGTATTGCTGAAATTATAACACTTGCCGGTTATGTGAACGTTGACTTTCAAGATGTTCGGACCGTAATGTTGAATGCAGGTGCTGCAGTGATGGGTTCGGCTGAAACACGTGGCGATAACCGAGCGAAGAGTGCAGCAGAAGGAGCACTGTCTTCTCCGTTGCTAGACAATCGCGATATCATGGGCGCGAAGAGAATTCTACTTTCCATTATATCTGGTGTGGAAGCTGAATTACAAATGGATGAACTCACCGAGATTACAGAATACATACAAGAGCAAGCTGGTGATGATGCTGAAATGATTTTCGGTCACGGTGTTGATCCAGATCTTGGTGATCGCATTCGTGTGACTGTAATTGCTACCGGCTTTGCAGCAGAACCCAGACTATCTGCAAAAAAGGAAGATGCAAAAAAAGTACACGATCTTGATCGTTCGCAAGGATGGTTATTCCAAGCGGACAATTCAATAAACGATAAGAATGATTTTGAAGTGAGAAAAAAGTCTACTATTGAACCTGATCGGAATGATGAGAAACCAATGGAACGCGAATTAGTATTCACTGGTCCATTCAATAAAATAGAAGAGCCCAAGAAAGATGACAATGATGGTGAAGAAGGACTGTTTGCAGATGATGACTTTGATATTCGTTCTGAACAATATGGTGATCAGGTAATCAATGATGATGGCATGATGCAGCATCGTTCAACGAAACAACGCCTGCAACAACAAGCGAAAGAGCGCCAGGAGAAAATGAAGCAAGCGAAGAAAGGTGAGATGACGAAAGATGAGTTCAACGAGAAGTGGTCGTTACCAGCATACCTACGCAGAGGCGTGAAGATGCAGGATGTTCCACATTCATCTGAGCCCTTCATTTCAAAGTATAACTTGAATGATGACAACTCGCTTTTAGGGAACAATAAATTTTTACATGATAACGTGGATTAAGGTACGAGGTAAGAGGAACGAAGTACGAGATGACCTTGTACTTCCTACCTCGTCCCTCGTCCTTACATAAGGTATGGCATTTCCGACACGACAGGTTGATTTACTCCATTCGTAGTGGTTGTTGGTTGTAAATATTTTTTGCCGGTGTCGGAGTGCCAATTTTTAAACAGGAGATGCGCCAATTTTTTATTTGCATGTAAACATTAAGCAAAGGGCGCAAGAAGGTGTAAATGCCGGACGTAACAACGTTCGGCATTTGCTTTTATAAGCTGTTCTGAAAAGTTCGTTTTCAAAGCCGGAAATCCATTTTTTAGAATTGGCAGGGAACTTGTATTAGTACTGGTAACACCAAAATTCAACGATTATGAAACGGATGTTACCACTCTTCGCCCTTTTGCTTTTAGCATCTTGTGATGTTTATTATGTTGAACCAAGATACGATAGTCGCGATCAGATTATAGGGCACTATGATGCTGAAGAGTACAGCGAAACCTATAGCGATAATACCTATTACTCCATGAACGTGTCGAAATCATCGTATGGAAGTAACGAAATCTACTTCAGTAATTTTTATGGATCGAACATTCGAGTGTATGCATATTTAGATTACGGTAGTATTACCATTCCATTTCAGGTTGTGGATGGTTATGAAATTGAGGGCGTAGGAAATGTAAGTGGCAGCGATATTAGTTTAAGCTACCGTGTTAAAGACCGCGTTTCTAACACACGAACTGATTTTTGTGACACGATGCTTTATCGCAATTACTAATCGCACTTAACATTAAATTCAAAGCATGCGATAGCTAAATCGCATGCTTTTTCGTTTCTTAGATCAATCAACCATTAGCTTATGATCTCGAAGCGCGCCATTAAAATTACCTTTCCTATCATCTTATTGATTGGTCTATATTTTATCGGATCAAAGCCTAAGAAACCAAAATTTGATCCAACGCCAATCACAGTGCCTGTAGATGCGGCTGCACTAGAGCAATATGTTGCTGACAACGAATCAAAGCACGTTATCAAACCAAATAATGAAGCACGCATTATTTGGAACGATAGTACAAAACAAAAAACAGAATACGCTGTCGTTTACCTTCATGGATTTTCAGCAAGTCAAATTGAAGGCGATCCGATACATCGCAGATTTGCAAAAGATTTTGGCTGCAATTTGTATTTATCACGCCTGGCTGATCATGGTATTGACACTACTGAAACGTTAATGTTATTTACTGCCGATCGTTTTTGGGAGAGTGCCAAGCAAGCATTGGCCATTGGGAAGCAGTTAGGTGATAAGGTGATTCTGGTTAGCACCTCTACCGGAGGCACAGTTGCATTAATGTCGGCTGCCCAATATCCTGATGATGTGCACGCCCTGATTAATTTATCGCCCAATATTGCCATCAATGACCCTGCTGCTTTTCTATTAAATGATCCGTGGGGATTGAAGATTGCTCGGTTGGTGATGGGAGGTAACTACCGGGTAACAGGCGCTTCAGAAGAGCATGCGAAATTCTGGAACAAAAAATATCGATTAGAGTCTCTAACAGAATTAGAGGAGTTAACAGAATCAGCGATGACTAAGAAAACTTTTGCCAAAATAAAGCAGCCCTCTCTTACTTTGTATTACTACAAAAACGAAGAAGAACAAGATCCGCAAGTAAAGGTTAGTGGTATGTTGAAAATGAATGAAGAGTTAGGGACACCAGCTGATATGAAAGAAGCCATTGCTTTTCCGAATGCAGGAGCACATGTTATTGGAAGTTCTATGACTTCTAAGGATGTGGAGGGAGTCTATGGTGCTATGAAGAAGTTTGCTGTTGAGAAGTTGAAGATGAGTGAAGTAAATTAAAAAAATTTCTATGCTTCAATTTTTTGTTTACGGTTCGCTGTTGCAAGTTCTATAATAAAAATACTTAAGTATTCTAAATTGTTTTTTTTGCTATGATGAATTTTGTGAAATGTAATTTGAAACGATTAAGCATTATTGGATTTTGTTTAATATTTCATTTCGTAGGCCATGCTCAATGTCAACTTACGACAAGTACTGGCAGCTACAATGCAATTTGTTTTCAGAAACTATATAAAGATGAATCACCATTTGGAATAGAAGTTGCGATAGCTAGGAGCGAAGGGAAGGGCTTTTTGGTTGTTAAATTGCCTCAGCTTTCTGCCCAAAGTTTTAGTAAAAAAATGTATTTGTACTTGGAGGATAGTAAAATTATTACCCTTACTAACATTGGACAAGAATGGAAAGTAAATAATGAATTATTTGGACAATTTAATTTGAACGAGTCTGAAATTTCGAGTTTAAAAAAATCTAATATTGCTGCATTTAGATATTTTCCTTATCATTCTTCTGATGATGCGGAAGAGTACTATAACAGAGACTTTGTCAGTTCATTGACAAACGAAAAAGTCAATAAAGTCGATTTTTCATTTTTAATAAAAACATTATTTGATGACTAAAATTGTGACATGCTATAATTATGAATGATAAAACACAGCAGCAAGATCCACAGCTAGTAGTGACTCTCAGAAAAAATGCACTTATTAAAGTGGTGGGGCTAGTAATTGAAGAATTGGGCTCGAACGATAAATCACCAATTACAAAAAATCAAAGTTTAATTAGTGAGCAAGCAATTTTTGGCGAAATTATTCATGACATAAATTCTGTCCTTTCCTCGGAAGCTGGTGGTTATAATATTCCCAATTATAAACGTGGAGGAGGTGGCTCATTTGAAGCTTCTGAACTCCTAAAAATTCTAAAAATTGAGTTAAATAAGTTGATAGAGAACCAGATCGTTAATGAGAATGAGCTAGAGAAAGTTCTCACAGATTTAAAGGATAAAATTAGAAGCCTGCTAAATTTGTAGCCTAGTAGGTTTAAATTTTCAAAAACTCGTTTGCCTTCACCAAATCTTCAGGCGTATCAATACCAAAACTTTCCGTTGAAGTTTCTACAGCCAAAATTTCAAATCCATTTTCCAACCAGCGCAGTTGTTCGAGTGATTCTGCTTTTTCTAATGCGGAGGGATGTAGTTTGGTGAGTTCCGTTAAAATATCTGAGCGGTAAGCATACATACCAATGTGTTTAAAAAAAGTATGATATGTTACCCAATCACTTTCCTTGACATTCCGAAGATAAGGAATGGGCGAGCGACTGAAATAAAGTGCTTCACAATTTTTTCCGATAACAGCTTTCACCAAATTCGGATTGAAGAGTTGTTCAGTTTGATCAATTGCTTTTATTAATGTTGCGATTTCAGTTTTGCCGGTGAGTACAGCTGCCAGCAAATCAATTTGATCGGGTTGTATAAAAGGTTCGTCACCCTGAATGTTGATGATATATTCGTGTGATTCAGATTGAAGCGTAAGCGCTTCATAGCAACGATCGGTTCCACTAATATGATCTTCTCTTGTCATACACACATCACCTCCAAAACCCTTCACATGATTATAAATCTCGGGATGATCAGTGGCCACAACCACCTTAGATAAGTGGGTTGATTTTTTAGCTTGTTCATACACGCGTTGTATCATGGACTTTCCACCAATATCCACTAATGGTTTAGCCGGAAACCGAGTGGAAGCATAACGTGCTGGTATTAATCCGAGGATGTTCGCTGCCAATTCAAAAAAGTTAAGGGTTCAACAAATGCTTTTTCAAAACTAGTGAACAGTTTGTGTAAAGCAATATAGTGAAAGACAGATGAACACTTATAATCCAAGCACAGCCTTTAATTTAATATATCCGGTTTTGCTCAGCGGAATTTTTGAGCCAGTTTTCAATAAAGCAATGTGGGTATCCTTTTCCAGGGGCTCAATTTTAGTGAGTTGATTGAGTTGAATAAGGTAGGAGCGATGTACTCTTACAAATTGAGCATTATCCAGGCTTTGTTCGTAAAAACTCAATGTCTTCTTTTTAAGAAACATTTCTTTCTGCGTGAATATCTTCACATAGTCATCGTATGCTTCAATGTAATTAATTTCGTGTACAGGTATGATGCGAATGTTACTACCTTCTTTTACCACAATCCGATTTCGTTCTTCTGGCTGACGAATTTCTTCACTGATTAAAGTTTGAGATGTGGATTTGGGTTCAGATTGATTGCGTTGCTGTAACCATTTTTGAATAGCCTTATCAAAGCGTTCTTTACTAAAGGGTTTTAATAGGTAATCGATAGCATGCGTTTCAAATGCTTTCATTGCATACTCATCAAACGCTGTTGTAAAGATTACTGCTGGGGGTTGATCGAGAAGCTCTAACATTTCAAAGCCATTGATCTTTGGCATTTGGATATCCAGAAAAATTAAGTCGGGTTTGTGTTGGGCGATAGCCTTTACACCTTCGAACCCATCGTTGCATTCCTGTACAATCTTAATCTCCGGATATGCCTGAAGATATTCGGCAACAAGGCTTCGGGCAAGCGGTTCGTCATCTATAAGTAATGTATTGATCATGCAGGTTGAGGGATTTTTACTTCTGTTTTAAAAACTTTGGCGAGTTGTTCGGTGGTCATTAAGTCGTTGCGTGCATAGAGTAAATATAATCTTCGTTGCACAGAGTTTAATCCGAAGCCAGTTCCTTTTCGGGGTTGTGAAGTTTCAGGGTCAAATGGATTTTCAATGGTGATTACCAATTGATCATTTACTCTCTTCGCAGCAATGCGAATGGTAATTTCTCCAACCGTATCATACAAGCCAAACTTAATCGCATTTTCAACAAGAGGTTGAAGCAGCAATGAAGGTAGGGTGCATGTATTGACATTCGCCTCATAATCCATTTCGGTTTTAAGACGATAGCCAAACCTCACTTTTTCAATTTCAAGATAAAGTTCCAAATGCTTCACTTCTTCTTCGAATGTAACAAGTTGCTGATCATCGCGCTTAATGGTGCCGCGCAGGAAATCAGAAAGTTGTTGAATCATTTTTCGAGCGGCTTCTGGTTTTGTTCCGGCAAGAGAGCTAATCGAGTTTAGACTATTGAATAAAAAGTGAGGCTGTAGTTTTTGTTGTAGGGATGCCAGTTCGGCTTCGCGTGCGAGTTTTTGAGAATCCTGCTCACGCTTTTCTCCAGCACGTTGATCTTTCATATAAAACCATATCCAGCTGATCACTGAGATAATGGTGATCATCAACCAGGAGAATAAACCGCGGATAACATGCGAGCTTTTTAAATAGGCGAGATACATTTCATCGTGAGAAAAATATCTCACCATCAAATAATCGTGTGCTACACCACACAATGCTGCCAGTGCCACACTTCCGGCAAAAATGTATAATGCCTTCTTCGGACTCGGTTGATAATATCGCAGCGAGTTGAACATGACATTTCCAGCGGTTGCAATGAGTAGATTGATATCGCCAATGTCCATCAACGCTACTCTCCACGTAAAACCGAATGTAATTACCAGAGCATAAGCCTCGACCACAACCAAAACCATCCACCACGCAGCACAAGCTAACAAGATTTTACGCGTGGTGTGGATGCCCATTGTTGGAAGTATTTTTAGTTTGATACTAGTAGGCACATTCATTCATTCGAATGGCAATTGCCTTTTGATGGATAAAGTTAATGTATGTTTTGGCTTCCTCAGTCTCGTGAGTTCGGGAATATAATTCAATTCCGTCCTCCAGTCTTTTCATCGGGATAATCTCCGATACATTAATGAATTCCCATTTCACTTCATTCTGATTGCTGTTAAAGAATGTCTCTTCTTCTTTCAGTCCGATAGTACGGGCCTTTATAAAGGCTTCTTCCGTACTATCGGCTGCAACTAATCGAAGCTGTTCATCAAATTGAGATTTTGCAGCTTTCGCATTTTCGATACTAAACACGATTTTCGAAATGTACCAGTTCATAAGAATGAGGTTAAGAATGATCAGAACAGGATACACAACTAGTAACTTTTAATATCGATACCTCCGAAGATACATGTGCCACGAAGTACGATCACCTTTGAATCGTCAACGGATGAATTCTGAACGAGCGGACGCTTGTCATCTAATCCACCAAAGATCGAAACCACTTCTTCTGATTGCAATTTCCAATGTGGTGGTATAACTAATTTTGTTCCTCCAAAAAGCTGTGTTAGTTCGATTACTATTCGACCATTTATATCAGCTTGCATCAGGTTTATTTCTGCACCACCAAACATGCAAAAGCTTTCACCACCTTTAAAGTCTTTAGAGATTATATTTTTTTTCGTGCCTCCGAAAATGGTGGTGGAGTCAATAAAGTCTTCTGCCGACCGTTCACTGTTTTGAGCACCAAAGTCCCTCCAATATTCTTCTGATCGTTTTGATCTTTTTGGTTTTAAAATCATTCCAAGACCAATAGCAATAATGATTGCAGGCCAAATATAACGATGAGCATCGATGTCTACTTCATTGAAAACTAATAAGACTACACCAAATGCAACTGGAATAAGCCAGTTAAAATTTTGGAAACGATGACGTGCGCCAATGTATAAGCCAATTGCTATAGGTATCATTGGAAACGAGAATAGCCAGCCAGGCAAATCAAGGCCCATTCGGTTTAGAAGTACGAGTACTCCAACAATGACGATGACAAGACCGCCCAATGCTCTGCCAGAACGGAAGTTATTTGCTGATCTTTCGATACCTGAAGTTGTGTTTTTTTCGTCTTGCGTTTCCATGTGTTATTGATTTATGATTCAAATAACGTTGGAATAATAGATTTTGGCCATGGCTATTAGGCAACTGCCAGCTGAAAGTAGGTGAATGAAGGTTTGCAGTAGGTGAAATCAGAAGGGACAAAATGAGGTACTAGGTATAAAGTACGAGGTACGATTTTCGAAGATTAGTAAGCTGCACTTTGTGCCTCGTCCCTTGTTCCTTTTTCCTTGAAATTACTTGTAGCTCACTTTATTAATAAAGAAAACCCTGCGCTGCCCGAATTTAGGATTTGATATTTCCTGAATACCATAAGCATAAAAATATTGATTGTACCAATAATCTAAACGGTTCCGATCTGATGAATTTTTTTTTACTACATCGTTGTCAACCTTTGTTTCAATAGGCTCCGATGTTTTGCCCTCTAACACTTGATTCCCTTTAATGATTTTAGTACGCAATTGATTTTCGAAAAGATAGAGCAATGCAATTTTGTCTTTCTGTACTTCCAGTTTAACAAACTGCTCCAGTGTAAATGTTTTTACATCGTTGATTTCAAAACTATTATCCCAAAGCAAGTCGCCATCATTACTAAACCCCATAACAACGGCATGCGTGTAATAATAACCATCGAAAACTCTTCCATCACGGGTAAAATAACTGCCTGTTGGAAGCGGGTTAAAGAACCCTGTGTAATACGAACGATCCATGGTGGTATAGCGTGGGTAAAAAGCCTCTCCAAGTAGAATGTACTGATTGTTGTATGGAACAATCTGATGCACCATAATGCGATAGTTAAAGCGGATTTTCTTTCCTTTTATTTTTCTTCGTTCAATCCTACTCTTTACACGGATTTCCCTTTTGGCTCTCATGTACTTAAAGAAGTTTTGCAAATCGCCAAAGTTATAGTATCGAATATTTTGCATGCCCGATGCGTCAATACTTGCCATAAACATGCCGCGCGAATATTCTGTGTTTCGCCCTCCATACACACCCGCTATCAATTGCAATTGATTATCCGTTTTGATCGATCGCGCAAAAATTAAATTCTTGTTACCTTCTGGTTCCAATGCCTGATTGCTTAACAGGTCTCCATCGGGATCGTAATTTTTAACCCAAATGGTTTTTTGCCCATTAATATTAAGGCCGCTAATCAAAACATCAATGGTTCCATCTTCGTAAGTTCGCACTTGTGTGAGCTCACCCACTTCGTTGAAAAGACCTGGAAGCACTTTTGTTTTTTCGGTAGTCAGCGAGAAGTAGATGACCACGGGCACACGATTAAAATAACCTCCAATCAAAACTGCTTTTTCGGTTACTTGAAAATCATTTGGTGAGAAAGGAATAAAATTTTTGATAATGTATTTTACATACTTACCATTGATCTGATCAACTACAAATAATTCAAAATTATTTTTTGAATAATCTTGAAACCGGAACAATAGATAGAGTAAATTCTTCTCTACCTTCTTCCCCATTAAAATAAATTTTGGAGTGATTTGAAGTTGCCCTCGCCAACGTTGTTCGCAAGTTGAGTCAAGCTTGATGAGATCAAGCACTTCCCCATCATCTACTACTAATCTTCTGAAAATATACAGTCCATCCTGATACGCGTTGATTACCTCAAACCCCTCGTCATCAGAAAACAGTGGGATTTCTAGCCGGTTCGACTGAATAATCTGGGCGTGAGTTTGGATCGGGCACGTTAAAAAAAGTACAAAGACAAAAGCAGATTTAATTGGCCACCACTTTGTTAATATAGAATACATCACGCACACGATCTTCTGATTTTATGTTTCGGATGGTTTGATATCCCCAGACAAAAAAAGAATTTCCATACCATTGCCTTACAAATCCATCTGAATCACGCTCAGACCTGATTTCATCCATTGGGTCATTGGTTTTTATTTTTTCCGTTTGCTCTTGAGCCGTTTCCTCAGATTTAACAATCTTTTTGAATTTAAGTTCGGATTCTTTTTTATATAGAAAAGTGATTTTGTCGTTCTCCATACTAAAATCAGAAACTTGTTCTGCTGATTCAACTTTTACATCGTCCAGCACCAGACTTTGATCCCACACGACATTTCCCTTGGCGTCAAATGAAATAAGAACGGTTTCATGGATGGTCACATCGTTGTTTTGTTTCGTAGATGAAGAATAGGGATAAGGTCGGTATAGCCGGCTTGAACCAGGATAAGCCCCGAGGCCGTAAGGGTAGAAGCCATACGGATTGTAGTAATAAGGATTGCTGGAGTAATAGGGATTACTGTTGTAGTTTGCAGTTGAGTTGGTTGGTGAAGAGTGAATTTCCGCGAGCAATAGAAATCCACCTTTGTATTCTACAATCTTATAGGGCATTACAGAGCTTACAAATTTCGGATTTCGTCCGGCTGCTAATTCAGACTTTGTGTTTTCGATAATTCTATTTGCCCGTTTTGGTTTAAGGTAATCGAGGTAGTGCGTTAATGTTCCAAAGGCCACGAATTTTATTTTTTGATCTTGAAATGGATCGACCGTTAGAGCATAAAAACCGAGCGAATTTTTTGAGTTTCGTTCACCCCAGTTTCCTAAGATGATCAGGTCTTCTCCTTCGAGTGTACTTGTAATGCCGGTTTGAAGAGACTTGTGTTCTTCGATAGGAACAAAATCTTCAAGAAGCAATTCCCCTGAAGAATCAAATGTTTTGAATGATAATTTTCGATCCTCACGATTACTACGATCAACCAGCACTACATTGAATGTGTTATTTTGATTTACTCGAAGGTCAACCAATTCTGTGTCTTTTTGAAAAAAACCCGGAACAACTTTTATGAGTTTTGTAACCATGTCGTACATCACAATGGCAGGTTCCTTGTTTACATATCCACCCAAGACTAGACTATTGGTAGCAAGAATGAAATGTGTCAACTTAAAATCAAGGTCAGATTTGATGGTATGTCGTTCCTCTTCAACACCATTAAGGGTTACGGATACTAATTCAAAATCGTTTTTTGTAGTCTCGCCAGTGCGATATAGAAAATAGATATGGGTTGTTGTAATTTCATAGCCCACCATTTTGTTGCGGTCCTTTATCTCGAACTCAACCGCTTTTTTTTCCTGGAGTGTGGTGTCCAATAAAATCAGTTCCCAAACTTTATTGTTGTTTTTATATTTTTCGCGTTCACGAAATAACGCAATGCCTTGCTCTTTTAGGGAGATAACGTGAAAGTAGTCGTCCGAATTTTTTTGCTTACGTTCGTAACGATGGGGTTGCGATAATTGCGCAAACGAGGTAACGCTACTCCATATTAAAAGTATAGAATAGAAGAGTAGTCGTTTCAAAGCTGGTTTTGTTAAGCTAAACATATTCGTACGATTTCACTTTTAGTTTCCTTCACTCATGGCAAGGATCATGTCAAACTCTTCTGCCTTTACGGGTTGAACGGAAAGACGTGAGTTTTTTACCAGTACCATGTGGGCGAGTCGCTTATCACCTTTAACCATAGCCAGTGTTACTGGCTTCTTTAATTTTTTACCAGGAGCAATCTCAACAACGGTCCAATCTTTATCTTTTGGATCGGCAAAACCTTCGCGTGTTATTTTTGCAGTACCCACAACGGCTTTGTCTTCCATACTATGATAGATAAGAATCTGATCTCCCTTCTGCATGGCATTGAGATGTAAACGTGCAGCATAGTTTCTCACTCCATCCCAGATCGTTTTTTTGTCCCGAACAAGGTCGTCCCACGAATAGGTACTGGGTTCGGTTTTCATCAGCCAATAGTTCATTCTCTCTTAATTTAACTTTTCTAAAGTAGTAAATAGTGGTGGGATTTTCATTTTATATTCAGTGCAAAAAAACAATTAAATGATATTCGCTTGATGAATGAATTTGATAAACTTTACACAATGGATGTTTTGGAGTATAAACAACTTTCTGAAGTGGGGGAATTGCAGAAAAAAAAAACACCCCGATTTCGGGGTGTTTTTCAATTGAAAGTGAAAAGCTTATTCAATAATGAATTTTTTCACTTTGCGCGAAGTGTCTATTGATGCTTCGGCATCAGCAGGTGATAAAGAGTTTAAGGTAATGGTGACACTTTGAGGAGAGTTAAAGGCACTACTATTAAATTGAACATAAATTAGTTTACTAGTCTCACCAGGGCTAAAGGTTACACTATTAGGGCCGTCTGGTGTTGCATCACTCACCCCTGTTCCTGTAATAGTATAGTTTACATCTACATTTACAGATGACTCACTTGAAAGCGTAATCTCGAATGCAACAATACCAGGAGCTGAAACGGTTTCATCCACGATGTTCTTAATGGCAACTTCTTTCAAATCGTCTTCAATGGTTATCTTACCAGCAAGCAATTCAACACTATCGCTAAGAACAACTTCATTTTCTATTTCGGAGGTAACGGAGGTTAGCGTAACAATAATTTCTTTAGCAAAGGCTTCTGGCGTAACATCCTCAGGTAAGTCGAAGTAGATAAAATATTCCTCTTCTTCAGAGTCTGAAGTTAAGACAAGAGGATTACTAGATACTAATTCATAATCGACTCCTTCAACGGCTGAACCAGAAACAGTGTAGACAATGGTGGTTTCGCCAACAACGAAATTGTCAATTAAAATTGGAATGCCTACTGTTTTTACATCTGCCTCTTCTGCTTCATATTCATCATAACCATCTAATGAAACTTCCTTGCTTATTGCTTCAACTTCTATTGAACCCTCTCTTCCACCTTCAGATAAGGTGACTGTAGATGTTCCTAGCTCATTAAAAGAAACATCGAAAAATTCACCCTCTCCAGTACTAGCAGAAGGTCCCGCACCGGTTGCATTCCAGTTCCATGTTCGAGAATCATTTAAAGTAAACAGAGGAGCTTCAAAGGTATTTTCATCGCCAATGAAAACTTCTGTAGGCCCGTAGATATTCAATGTGTTGCTTCGCTTTACTGCTTCTTCGCTATCGCTACAGGCAATGGCAAGCGTAAAGAGACCGATTATAAAAATCAATTTATATAGTTTCATATCGTTTGATTTAACAGTTAGTTAGTATATGCATCGTTTTGATCCAAATCAGAATTAATGATGATCTCGCGTTGCGGTATTGGAAATATTAGTTTGCCGTATGTGAAAGGATCAGAACCAACATCACGCCCCGTCCTTTTGAGATCATGTAACTGTTGGCCCTCAAAGGCAAGCTCTAATCTTCTTTCAAACAGGATGTCATCAATGGAAACGGAGGTTAATGGTAATAAGCCAGCACGAAATCGAATCCTGTTGATATCTTGAATAGGAGTTGCACCGAGAGAGGTATTTTCTATAAAATTGGCTTCAGCTCTGGTTAAATACATTTCCGCTAAGCGCACTACCGGAACATTGCCAAAAAGATTATTGAATTTCGTAGTGTAAGTGTCATCATAGAACATATCCGCTCTTGCATCGTCCTCTTCGTAGAGACTGAAGTGATAAGATTCAATTAGGATATCACCACGTCCACCAAAATCGGCCGAGGCAAAGAAGGTATTAAGATTGTTAACACCATCTTGCGATGTCACCTGAATTGCAAATACATCCTCAGAGGTTGCATTGCCATTGCTTTCTCTGTCGGTTGCGGCTGTAGATGTTTTATTGAATGCATCAGAAAAATTTTGGTTGAGTGAAAATTCACCAGACTCAATAACAATATTTGCCTGGATGCCGGCATTTTCATAGTTGTTTTGCATTAAGTAAACCCTAGATAGAATCGCATGGGCTGAATACTTTGTTGCAAAAAAACCATTTGTTTCAGGTAATAAAGTTGTAGCATCAGTCAAATCACCAATCAACTGATTATAGACTTCTTCAACCGTACTTCTATTTACTTTGGTTTCAGTGGTAGCTTCTGTAACAATGGGAACACCTAAGTTTACAGAAGGGTCTCCATCGATCCAGGTACGTCCATATTCTTTAACCAACTCAAAATAGAGAAGACCTCTTATAAACTTTGCTTCACCCTCAACACGCTCAGTTCTATCTTCTGTGACCAGATCAATATTCTTAATTACGGTATTACAAATATTAATTGCTGCATACGCATCAAGCCATGTTTGGCGAGCCTGTGGATTCGTTACGAGCATGTTCTTTGCGTAAATTTCTCCGGGCTCAACAAATGTTCCATCCCAAAAAACTTCGCCACCATCACCCATTAATTCTGAATCACGTTGCATGTTACCGCCTAACAAGTCACCATCTCCTAATGCACTATAAGCACCAACCAATAGTGCTTCAACATCAGCTGACGTTTTAAGAGCTTCGTCAGCATCTACTGTGTCATTTGGTTCTATTTCTAACTTATCGGAACAATTCGATAGAAATAATGTAGCTGCGAAAAGACCTACAATCAGTATGAATTTATTTTTCATAGTCGTTACTTCTTTAAAGATTAAAAACTTAGGTTAACACCAAACGTAATAGTCTTGGCCTGTGGCGCAGAGTAAAAATCAAGTCCCTGATTAATGTTGCTTGCATACGTATCAGAGTTTACTTCTGGATCCCAACCTTTATAGTCAGTGAAAGTGAGCAGGTTTTGACTGCTTACATAAATTTTCGCCTTCGTCAATTTCATTTTTGCGATAACAGAATTTGGAAAGGAATAGCCTAATGTTAATGTTTTTAACCGGATATAACCTGCATCATAAACATATCGGGATGACTCAGCTGTTCCATTTGCGCCAAATAAACGTGCTTGCGGAACATCGGTTATGTCACCGGGATTTTGCCATCTTCTAAGTTGATCTATCGATTGATTATCCAGAAAATCCCCGTTAGCAGTCATAAACTTGCCGCCACCATTGTAAACTTGATTTCCGAAAACACCCTGAAACAATATGCTGAGATCAAAATTCTTATAGGAGAAGGTATTTGTCATACCAGCAATTAGATCAGGATTGGGATCACCTACTTTCATTAGTGTAGCATCATTTACATCATTAGTGGTTGTGGTAATTCCATCCTGGCCAACCGTGTAATATAATGCATCCCCATTTGAAGGATCAACACCTGCATACTTAGGTCCGTAGAATATTCCAATCGGTTCACCTTCTACCGCACGAGATAGAAAGTCGCCTTCTATAATCTGACCATCCAAATTTGTTATCTTATTTCTGTTTCGAGAGATGTTAATACTCGTGTTCCATTTAAATTCACCAACCGTATTTACGGTGTTAATAACAAATTCAATTCCCTTGTTTTCCAAGTCTCCAATGTTTTGAATTTGTGTTTCAAATCCAGAAGTTGCCGGAAGATTTACGTCTAACAAAAGATCTGATGTTTTTTTGACATAGTAATCGATCTCCCCAGAAACCCGGTTGTTAAAGAAACCAAAATCAACACCAATATCGAGTTGAGCAGTTTGTTCCCAACGTAGATCATCATTTCTTAACTGAGATGGACGTTGGCCAGGTACGCCTGCAACTCCTGCATCACCAGCATAGAGTCCTCGGGATGCAAAATTTCCAATTTCAGCATTTCCGGTTAGACCGTAACTTGCTCTGAGTTTAAGAAAATCAAAGATTGTGTGATCAGCCAAAAAACCTTCTTCTGATAAAATCCAGCCTGCTGACGCAGCCGGAAAAAAACCAAATTTATTGCCTGCACCAAAACGAGAAGATCCATCGACACGTCCGCTAATTCCAAACAAGTAGCGATCTTTGAGTTTGTAATTTGCACGTGCAAAGTAGGAAAGGAAACTGAAGCGTGATTCTCGTGTTAAGCCAGCGGTAATACTCGCTGCTGCTACAAGTTCTTTATATGAATTACTTGGAAATTGTTGGCCTTCTACGTTAGTAAAGTCGCGAAGAGACTCTTGAAAACTCATGCCGACAATCGCATCTATTGAATGGATTGCGTTTAAGGTTTTTGAATATTGAAGAAAGTTATTGGTGTTGTAGTTAAATACTCGTGTCCATGCATCAGTTGCCCATCCGTTTGGAAAACCAGTATTACGTGATGTCTCTTTTCCAAAATATCGTTCTTCATGTTGGCTTAATAAATCATATCCGAATTCACTTCTGAACTTTAAAGATGGAGCGATTGCATAAGACGCATACGCAGTGCCCAGGTTTCTAAACACGCTGGTAGTCCGTTCACCATAAGCAGCGTCCAATAACGGATTGTAATAGACTGGATAGTTACCATTTGGCGTCCCGGTATTATTATTGAGTGCTCCACTAATCAAACCTGTGCGCGGATCAATGACAGGTGTCATTGGCATTAAAGCAACTATTTGCATAGGTGTAGAAAAAGCATTGTCGTCTGATAGGCGCTTGTTTGTTGTATTTGCCAAACTAAAGTTTAATCCAAACTGAAGTTTCTCTGTTGCCTGATGATCTAAATTAATACGACCGCTTAAACGATTGAGTTCATTTTGAATCAAGATACCTTCCTGATCGCTATACGATAATGATGCGAAAAATTTCGTTTTTTCTGAACCACCACTTGCACTTAAATCGGCCTGATTGAAACTACCCGTTTGGAATACCTGATCCTGCCAATTTGTATCTACATATTCTGGCGAGGTTGGATCACTCCAGGAATTTGGATTTCCAGCACCATTTCTGGTCAAGCGACTTTCTATGTAGTCAATCTCACCACTATACTTCGCGGCTTCACGAAGAAGTTCTACGTATTGTGCCGTATTTAGAAATTCTTTTCTATTGGTCTCTTTACTAAAACCTGAAATAAGACTTAGGTTAAAATTAGTCTTACCAGTTTTTCCTCTTTTAGTGGTGATCAATACAACTCCGTTGGCTGCTCGTGATCCATAGATAGCTGAAGCTGAAGCATCTTTTAAAATATCGATTGACTCAATATCATTTGGATTAATATCCGTTAGTGGGTTAGTATCTGCATTGGAACTAGACTGACTTTGTGAAGTTATAGGAACACCATCCACAACATATAAGGGTTGATTGCCAGCGGAAACAGAAGAAGCACCACGGATTCGCATTTTCATTCCTTGACCAAGTTTCCCATTTCCTGATTCAACGAAAACACCAGCAGCTCTTCCTTGTAAAGCTTGATCAAATGAAGCAACGGGAATACCCTGTATGTCATCACCCTTTACCTGAGCAATGTTACCTGTCAAATCCTGCTTAAGCTGGGTTCCATATCCGACTACAAGAACTTCAGACAACTGAGTAGCATCTGTTTCTAGCGACACGTCAATAACAGTGCGTGCTCCGATCTCAACCTCAACAGTTGTGTACCCAATAAAAGAAAAAACCAAAGTATTCTTACCCTCTGGTACACTTAGTTTGTACGTTCCATCCGCAGCTGTTGAGGTTCCTGTGGTAGATCCTTTTACCAATACGTTTACACCTGGCGCATCGGCACCATCATCTGATGTTACTTTGCCCGACACAATTCTTTCTTGTCCGAATCCTGGTATGGAAATACACACCAGCCAGACCACTGTTAACAGTAGATTTTTGTTCATAAAATTTGTTTAGATTTTTACTTACAGCAATATAGGGTAACGGCAAATCAGGTGAGCAGCCTTTTATGTAAAATCCACCGATTTGGGGTACATAAAAACGGAAAATGAAGTGTAATTAAACCTTTAAACAATCGATAAAGGCTTAAAAAATTAAGAATAGGATTATTTAATATGCCCTCACTAATTTTCCATCCATATAATTAGTGTATGATCGGTTAACCACTTTCATACCGCCTGGTGTAGGATAGTTTCCTGTAAAATACCAATCTCCGCTGTGATGAGGAATGGCTTTGTGTAAATTTTCCACAGTTTGAAAAACCACTTCAATCTCTGCCTTCATATCAGCAGGGCGAACGATCTCGGATATTTTTGCTGAAATTTCTTCGTCTGTAAATTGTTCATAGAGAAGCTTAAGATAATTCTGCTGTGTTTCGTGGCCACGAGCGCGTCTGCATTTTTCATAGACTTCACCTAACAGATAATCTTTTCCATGATCCTTCAATAATTCACGCATAGCACGGAAGGCAACGAAGTCACCCATCTTGCTCATATCAATTCCATAACAATCCGGGAAACGAATTTGTGGTGCAGATGAAACCACTACAATCTTTTTCGGTTCTAAGCGATCGAGCATTTTTAGAATACTCTTCTCTAATGTGGTTCCTCTAACAATAGAATCATCAATTACTACTAATGTATCAATGCCTTTTCGGATTACCTCATACGTTGTGTCATAAACATGCGCAACCAACTCATCTCGATGTTCATCATCCGTAATGAAGGTTCGGAGTTTTACGTCTTTCAATACCAGCTTTTCAATGCGCGGCCTGAATGATAAAATTTCTTCGAGTGAATCAACCGATGGTTTATGATCAATGATAATATCTTTTTGCTTGGCAACCAGGTAATCTTCGATTCCCGCCATCAAGCCATAGAAAGCCGTCTCGGCTGTATTCGGTATGTAGGAGAAAACCGTATTCTTAATATCGAAGTTAATGGAGCGTAAAACCTGTGGCACTAATAATCTGCCAAGTTGTTTTCGCTCTTTATAGATGTCTGGATCATTACCGCGAGAGAAATAAATCCGTTCGAAACTGCACGATGTTTTTTCTCCTGCCTGAACGATTTGGTGTTGTGCGTATTCACCATTCTTATCAATCACTAAGGCGTGGCCAGGTTTCACTTCTTCAATTTGATTGTAATCAATATTGAAGGCTGTTTTAATAGCAGGCTTTTCTGAAGCGACTACTACAATTTCATCGTTCGCATAGAAATACGCAGGGCGAATACCATTCGGATCACGAACAACAAAGGCAGATCCTGAGCCGATCATACCAGCCATGGTGTAACCACCATCAAAATCTTTACATGCTCTGCGCAACATGCGCGGTAAATCAATTTCGTTTTCAATAATATCCGATACCTCGCGGTTCGAAAATTTATCTTTATACTTTTCAAAAAGTCCTTGCACCTCTTCATCCAAAAAGTGTCCGATTTTTTCCATCACGGTAACGGTATCTACTTTTTCTTTTGGATGTTGACCTAAACCAACCAGAATATCAAATAACTCATCAACGTTAGTCATGTTGAAGTTACCGGCCATTACCAGGTTTCGGCTTCTCCAGTTATTTTGACGAAGGAATGGATGAACGTTCTCTATATTGTTAACTCCGTGCGTGCCGTATCGTAAATGTCCGAGCCAGAGTTCACCTGTAAAGGCTACATTTTCTTTAAGCCATTGCTCGTTTCTGTATTTATCTTTTCCTTCCTTTTGGGCTTTCTTAAATTTCTTGCTGATTTTTCTGAAGAGGTGGGCGACTGGCTGTGGTTTGATTGATCTGTATCGGCTAATGTATCGGTGACCTGATTCGACATCGAGTTTAATGTTGGCAATTCCTGCTCCGTCCTGCCCTCGATTATGTTGTTTTTCCATGAGGATGTACATCTTATTCATGGCATACATAGAGCCATACTTTTCGATGTAATAGGAGAGAGGCTTTCGCAATCGAATGAGGGCAATGCCGCATTCGTGAAGGATTTGATCGCTCATGTTTCGTTAATGGTTAACCGTTAATGGTTAATGGTTAACGTCAATCCGTATAGGCTACGATTAACAGATAACTATTAACAGATAACGGATTTAAAACACAAAGTTAATTTTATTAATCCATCCCATCAACAACCCGGGGTTAAAGAAGAGGTAGAGTATGCCCATAACCAAGATAAGGCCCAAAAGATTTTCGAACGTAAGAATATTCGTTTTTATGTTGCTTTCCCCACTTTTTATGAAGGCATAGTAGGGAATACGCAGATAATAAAAGAGGGAAATAACGGCATTGAGTAAACCAAAAATAAAAAGCCAGAGTAAAATGGATTGTCCGGATAGCTGGTACGATTCCCAAAGGGAAGAAAAAACAAAAAACTTGCCCATAAACCCGGCTGTGGGTGGTAAACCAATAAGGGCAATAAAACCTACCAGCAAAAATATTGAAGCTAGTGGCTGACTTCTGCCAACTCCGATAAATGAGCTGATCTCATGCATACCTTGTGATTCAAACTGCTGCAAATAAATAAACACAAGGAAATTCATGAGCATGTAAACGGTTGCATAGAACAACATGTAGTGAATACCCTGAGGTAAGAATGTGGCTACACCAACAAATAGAAATCCTGATTGGGCAATGGATGAATACGCCATCAATCGTTTTACATTCTTTTGCCACAAGGCTGAGAAATTGCCGACTGTGAGCGAGAGCATGGCCACAATACATATAATGATTTGCCACGGATAAGCTGACTGGCTCATGATGTTTACTGTCAATATAAATTTCGAAAGCACGCCAATACCTGCCAGCTTGGGTACGACAGAAAAGAAGGCGACTATCGGCATGGGTGCTGCTTCATATACATCCGGGCTCCAGGGATGAAGAGGTGCTGCAGCAATTTTATAAAAGAAACCGACCAGTGCCATGAAGCCACCAATCAAAAAGAGCGGTGGATTCTTCACCATTTGGTGAGAGATGAAAGTTGAAAAATCGAGTGAACCAGTTAATCCATAAAGCAATGAAAAACCATAAAGCATCACAGCAGAGGCAACTGAACCGAAAAGAAAATACTTTAATCCACCTTCTGATCCCTTGCGCGAAAATGAAAACCCAGCCAATATGTATGAGCTAATGGATATGAGTTCAAGCGAAAGAAAAACCATGATGAGGTTCATACTCATCACCAGAAGATGAGCGCCTAATACTACTGCCAGTATCATGGCATAATATTCAGGTAGGTGTTTTTGTTCTTTTTGTTTTCTCCAAGTCATTAGCACTGTGAGGAGTGCGCCAATATCAATTAGAATTTTCAAGTATCCGGAGAATCCGTCTACTCGAATCATATTGATGAAAAGATTGACTGGTAAAATATTTTGTTGGGCTTGAATAACACCAAACCATAATGACATTCCAAAAATACCGAAGCTGAAAAAGGTGAGTAAAGTGAGACTTTCTTTTTTAATCAGGCCGACTATAATAATAAGGAGTATCCCAACAATCAAGATGAGTTCAGGAATGAAGAATGAAATACTCATCCGAATCAATTCCAGTTTATCACTCAGTATCTCCACAGCTTATGGATTTAGCGTTAAACTCTTTCCGCTGCTGATAACAAACTCGCTGAAATGTTTTGCGAATGGATTGATGATATCCATTAATGGTTGAGGAATAATGCCAAAGAATAAGGCCGCAATAGCAAGAGGAACGAGCATAATGTATTCTCTTCTATTCAAATCAAAAATAGAGTTTTCTGAAATGTCTCCTTTCAAATGAAATGGGCCAAAGAACATTCGTTGCAAAGTCCAGAGGTAATATGCAGCTCCAAGCACAAGTCCAAGAGTTGCAACAATGGCAAGACTTTCATGAAGAAGTCCGTTAGCGCTATTTGATTTGAAGGCTCCGAGAAAAACCATGATCTCGGCAATGAAACCTGAGAAGCCTGGTAATCCCATCGAACCAAAAAAAGCAACAACAACAATCACGGTGTACGATTGCATTTTAGTTGATAAGCCAGAATAATTTCCAATCGTTCGGTCCTGTGTGCGATCATATAAGACACCTGCAATTAAGAAAAGCATTGCGGATATAATTCCATGGCTCACCATTTGATAAACAGATCCCGCCACACCTTCTGTTGTGAGTGAAGCTAAACCCAACAACACAAATCCCATGTGTGATATAGAGGAGTATGCAATCAATCGTTTCAGGTCTTTACATGCCAGTGCATTTAATCCACCATAGATAATGGAGATTACGCCCATCAACCCAACAAACCAACTGAAGTGAATGGCGGCATCAGGAAAAATCGGAAATGCAATTCGAAGTAAACCGTAGCCTCCAATTTTTAGAAGCAATGCGGCAAGTATAACGGAAATAGGAGTGGGTGCTTCTACGTGTGCATCGGGCAACCAGGTATGTAATGGAACCATTGGCAACTTGATAGCAAATCCAAAAAACAAAAGCAGGAACGCCCAATGCCTTGCCGGAAAAGGACCGATCATCCAGGTGTTCTGTGGATCAAGAATGGTATTCGAAATAAATCCTGTAGAGTCCGACATGTTCAGCATGTTGAAGCTGTGCACGAGTTGTCCCGGTGCAGACTGATCACTTACTGAAAGGTATAGACCAATCATCACAATCAGAATGAAGATTGATCCAACCAATGTGTATAAAAAGAATTTAATGGATGCGTATTCTCTTCTGGCACCGCCCCACATGGCAATGAGAAAAAACATTGGCAACAACATAAACTCAAAGAAGAGATAGAACAATAGAAAATCCAATGCTGTAAAACTTCCGATAATGGCTGCATTTAGTAAAAGCAACAGAAGAAAATAACCCTTTACATTTTTATTGATGGTCCAGGAAGAAATTGTTGCGATCAACAAAACGACAACAGAGAGTGCAACAAGTGGTAAGTTTAAACCATCGAGCCCCAAGAAGTATTCAGCTTTTAAAATTCCAAGTGATCCCATGTTTATGGTAATCCAGGATTGCTTCTCAATTAATTGAATCGTTCCGATGGATTGATAGGCGTTAAAAATCAGGAGCAGAAATAGTACTTGAAATATGTTGGCTAAAAGTGTCAACACCTTAAAATAGGAAACCGACTTGGCAGGAATGAAAATACCCAGCAGCGCAGCAACAAGCGGAGTGAAAATGAGCAGAGAGATAAGGTATTGCTGCATGTAATAGAGTAATTCGTTTTGCTTAATTCTACTTTGTAAAGTTTGTAATTATTCGTCTTATTTATTTTTCATTTTGAATAGCCGCACGCTTCAGGCTACAAGCCGCAGGCTATTTTGTGCGTAGAATCTGCGTGCAGCCTGTTGCCTGAAGCGTGCAGCCTTTATGAAAGTAAACATGACAAAGTAGGATTAAGTAGTTATTTTAAATAATCAGCCAAATTAGAAAAATAATGATTGCGAAAATCGCCCAGAAAATATAAAGCTGGATTTTTCCGCTTTGAAAAGATCGTGTAAACGAACCAATACCTTTTGCCACTCCGGCAACGCCATCAACAGAGCCGTCAATTATAATACGATCAAACCAGTTGGTAAAATGCGCAAGGATAACATTTCCATAGGCTGTAGCATGAATAAAACCATCAATCCATTTTCTATCCACATGATCTGCAAGAATGGCGAGTTGTGTTGTAGGGTTAATGATTAAAATGGTGTACACACGATCAAGATGAAAGTTGTTCAGTAACAAAGTTGATTGAATGGATTTGTTTCGAATTACATATGCTGTAACCAGTGCCAGAGTCACCCACAATCCGGAGATAATGGGCATGAGGCCGAAATGAAAATGTTTGCCGGCCTGTAAGCCTGTATACAGCCAGCTTGAGTAATCGAATGGATTGAGCGAGATGATAAACCAGAGTGATGCAAAACCGAGGATAGCCAATGGTGCACGCATAACCAGTGGAGGTTCTGCGATTGATAAATTTATCGTTTTCTTTTCTTTACCCATAAATACTGACCAGATCATTCGGAAAGTATAGAGCACAGTGATAAACGAAACGATGAATGCATTTGCAAGCATGAACCATTTCCACGTAAACTCACTTCCCTTCCAAAATTGTAATGCTGATAGTATGGCATCCTTAGAAAGAAATCCTGTGAAGAATGGTAAACCGGATAAAGCGCTTCCGCAGAGTATGAAAATCAAAAAAGTGAAAGGTAATTTCTTTCTTAGTCCTCCGAGGTTGCGTACATCCTGAGCATCAAAGTGGTTATGATTGTGATGTTGTGCCTGATGAAGCGAATGAATGATAGAACCTGCTGCCAGAAACAAACCTGCTTTGAAGAAGGCATGTGTAAATAAATGAAGCATCGCTGCTTCGGGCGCACCTGCACCAATGGCCATCACCATCAAACCCAATTGCGAAATTGTAGAGTAGGCCAATATTTTTTTGATGTCATGTTGGCCAAGTGCAGCGAATGCCCCCATGAGAGAAGTGAAACCTCCAATTATAATGACAACATCAAGTGCTTGTAGTGTGAACATGAAATGAATGCGTGCCAATAAAAATACCCCAGCGGCAACCATCGTTGCAGCATGTATTAGCGCTGAAACCGGTGTAGGTCCTTCCATTGCATCTGGCAACCAGGTGAGCAGCGGGAATTGTGCCGACTTACCCATCACGCCACAAAAGATGCATAGCGAAGCTGCTGTTTGCCAGGAAAGAATTTCTGTGTTCGAACTGAGTTCAACTATATTAAAAGTGTTTTGGTTCGCCCACACAATCATTAAGCCTACCAAAAATCCAACATCTCCAATGCGATTGATGAGAAACGCTTTTGTTGCTGCCGCTGATGCTTCGAGCTTTTCTTTCCAGTGACCTATGAGCATGTAGGATGAGAAGCCTACCAATTCCCAGAAAATAAAAATCAGCAAGAGATTATCAGCAAGCACAATACCCAACATGGAGAATGTAAAGAAACCGAGCATAGCGAAATATCTTCTGATGCCAGCATCGCCAACCATGTAGCCTGTTGAGTATAAATGCACAAGAAAAGAAATACTCGTCACTACAATCAGCATCAGAGCTGAAATATTATTTACTAAAATGCCAATAGTGAAATGAAAATCACCAATAACAAACCAATGTAAGTGTGAAACAAAAGGTTCATGTTTCCAAATCGAAAAGAAAACATAGGCAGCGGAAGCCAGGCTTCCTATTAACAAGAGCGTGCCAATGAAAGGGACACTCCATGAGTATTTTTCTGAAATAATAAACGAAACAAAGAAAGACAGTAAAGGAAGTAGCAATGTAAGGAGTATGAACAACTCAACTGAAGTGGATTGATATGGTTGAACTGCATCCATTTTAATCTTTCAATTCATGAAGTTCATCCGGAACAGAAGTTTTGTAATCGTGATATACACGAAGTACAAGAGCGAGTCCAACAGCAGCCTCGCTTACGGCAACAATGATGACAAATAAGGCGAAGAATTGTCCATCAAGAGAAGAGGGATTGAGTTGGTTGAAGGCTACTAAATTTAGATTAGAAGCATTCAGCATTAATTCAATACCCAACAATACCATAATGGCATTTCGTTTTGTGATGATGATGATCAATCCCACGGAGAAGAGCAGGGCACCCAAATACAAAAAATGCTCGAGTGGAAACATCTATACTTTATTTGATTTAATGGATGATGAAATGACAGCAGCACCAATAAGTGCAATCAAGAGTAATATACCCGCAATTTCAAAGGGCAAAATAAAATCACTCATAAGTCCTGTGCCGAATGAATGCAGGCTTGTTTCGGGTAATGTTTTAGCGGTGGAGAATACATTAAATTCTTGAGCTGACAGGAAGTAAACTAAAAGACCAAAAAAAGATAATCCCGCCAATGTTCCTGCAAATAGGTTGGCATGCTCAACAACTAATGGCTTACCCGATATTTTTGATGTGAGCATAATTCCAAAGATGATGACTACTAAGATACCTCCGGCATAAATCAGGATTTGCGTTACTGCAATAAACTCCGCAAAAGCCAATACATATAAACCAGCTAATGCTATAAGACACGTAATAAGTAACAACGCTCCATAAAATACATTACGAATAAAAATCATGCTGATAGCCGACAGTGCTGCAACGGCTTCTAAAAAGTAGAATATAAAATTCAGCAAACTCATGCAGATGTGGCTGGTGGTGTTGGTGGTTTTATCTTTGGTTTGAAAACAGGTTTGGCCACAGGTCTCGCAGTTTCTATACTTTCTGATTTTGGTTCTGTTGTTATTGGTTGAGCTTGCGCCGCAAATTTACTTTTCTGATGTGCTTCCAGAGCCGTTTTCTTTTCAGCAATTTCAGCCTCCGTCATCTCACCAAATTCAAAATTATGGTCGCGCATGTTGGTTACACTGAAATCAAAAACCTTTGTCATCGTTAAGCATTCTGTTGGGCAAACTGTTGTACAGAGTCCGCAGAAGCAGCACTTGCCCATGTCGATATCAAACTTGGCAGCGTAAATTCTTTTCGGAGTTCCATCCGATGTCTTGCCAATTTCTTCTGTTGCTTTGATGGGCTCTATGTCAATACAATCAACAGGGCAGATTTTTGCGCACTTGTCGCAGACGATGCAATCGTCAATTTCATTATGAAGTCTGTATCGGCCATTATCAGGCACAGGCTGCATCTCGTATGGATATTGAATAGTTGCAATACCTTCCCGCTCTGCAAAATAATTCTTATTCGAAATAGAAACGATAGGTTGTGTTTTTCTGGCTTTGATTAAATGTCGGAACGTAAGCTTCAATCCGCCCAATAGTGTGCGAACTGAGGCCGAGACATTACTCCAATATGTGTTGCTCACACTTTCCATAGGGTATTGACAAAAATAGAATGGAAACAGCGAATAGAAACGATTCGCAAGAGTTTATTCTGGTCGAGAACGAAATAGTTTTGGGCTAACTACCTTTCGGAAGTGTGAAGTAAAATGTGCTGCCTACATTCTCCTCGCTTTCAACCCAGATCTTACCGCCATTTTTCTCAACAAACTCTTTACAAAGGATTAAACCGAGACCTGTTCCTTTTTCGTTTGCTGTTCCGCGTGTGGTATACGGAGCGGTTTTGTCGAATAGCATGCTTAATACTTCCGGCTTCATGCCCACACCATTGTCGTGAACGGTGATTAAGATCTCATCATTTTTCATTTTGCCCTTAACGGTAACAACTCCGCCATCATTTGTAAACTTGAGGGCGTTAGTAATCAGGTTTCGGATAACGAGGTTCACAGTATTTGAATCCGCGAACGCGATAGTTTGAACAGGCACTTCATTGGCAAGAACAATGTGCTTTCCATGCACTGAACTTAAGAGTTGAATATTTTCCTCAACAATGCCTCGGACGTCAATTTTTGCAGGTTGCAAGTTCAGCTTGTCCATTTGCAACAAAGTCCAGTCGAGAAGATTATTGAGCAATGTTCGAGTGTGATTGAACCTCGCTTTAATTTCTTTTACATGGTTAGGTAATTCTTCGTTGCTGATGGCTCCTTTGTCGAGCAGATCAAGTAATCCAGCCAATGCGTTGATGGGTGAACGAAGGTCGTGCGAAATGATGGAGAAGAATTTATCTTTTACCTGATTAAGACGCTCCAGTTCCTCACTGCGAGTCTCCATTTCATCCTGGTGGCTTAGCAGCAATTTATTGATTTGACGTCTGCGCTGCCCACTTCGGTAAACGGATATAAGCAGGATACCACTGAGCGCCATAACGACAACGAGGATATTTCGAACAAAGTCTTTTCGCTTTAATTCACCACGTTGTTTTGATTGGGCTTCACTTAAGGCTGCAATTTTAGAATCGCGCGCTTCTGTTTCAAACTGAATCTGATCACGGAAAAGTTTTCCCTGCATTTCCTGGCTGAAAAGGGAATCTTCGAGTTGCTTGTAAAGCTTAAAGTATTGAAGGGATTTTTTGTAATCGCCTTTCATTTCCCAAAGCGAAGATAAATGACTGTAGCATTGTATTTCCAATATCCGCGCATTGAGCTCCTTCGCTATCTCCAGACTTCTTTCAATTTTAACCAACGCTTGCTCGTATTTTTTCTCTTTCGAAAAAACCGTTCCTCTGCCTAATTCAAGCTCAGCAAATCCAAATTTATTATCTGTTTTGGTGTGAAGCACTTGTGCAGAATCATAATACGCCAATGCTTTTTCGTAATTACCTTTAGCCAGATAGGCCATGGCAATTTTTGATAGCACGCGTGGCTCTAATACATACACATCAAGTTTGCGCGTATAATCAAGTGCAGTAGATAAGGTGATGAGTGCTGAATCAATTTCATTTCTCCGCAACATGACATCGCCAATTTCATCGTAGGCAAAGGCAATGCCTTCCTTGTCATCTTGTTCAATACTCATTTTTTTGGAAAGATTAAGATGATCAAGTGCCCGATCGTACTGACCCAATTCTTTAAACACCCGGCCTACATTATGCAAGGCAACAAGCATTCTGAATTTATGGTTGATTAAGCTGGAGATGCGGTACGATTGTGTAAAATAAAAATAAGCATCATCGTATTCGCCTAAGTCATAGTAGTCACCGCCAATATTGTTATACTCCCGCGAAATCTTTGCACTGTCGTTTAGGACGAGAGAATTTTCCAACGAAAGATTGTCATACCTCAATGCTGAACTATAATCGCCCATGCTTGTAAATAACACGGCTATATTTTGGTAAGCCATTATTTTGTAATCGATGAGATCCACTTTTTCAGCAAGCTCAAGGGCTTCATTTCCGAGATTCCGGCTTTTAACAAAATCAACGTAATGATAGGCTGCTGAGAGTTGAACAAGCGTACGGATCTTTGCCGTGTCGGAAAGATTTTCTTTCAATTTGCTTTCCAGGCTATCGATACGATTTTGCCCATTTAAATGGAAAGCTGCTATTGCAAAAAACAGGGTTAGATAAAAATTCCTCACGGGCATTAGATAAAAATTACTTTCCAAAATCCACATAATATAACCAATGCCAAAGCAAATGGTGTTAAGTATTTCCACGACACAGCCATCAATTGGTCTACTCTAAGCCGTGGGTATGTCCAGCGAATCCACATTTGCAGTGCAACAAAAAGGAAGGCTTTACCCATCAACCAAAAAATTCCCCAAAGGGTTGACGCCATTGTATTCGGAGCTCCACTTGTCCATTCTGCCAATCGAAGTGAAGCGATGTTGGGTAATGGTGTAGTCCAGCTTCCAAAAAATAATACTGCGCCTAATATACTGACTAAAAGCATCATTCCATACTCTCCAAGCATGATTACCAGAAACCGAAACCCGGAATACTCAGTGTGAAAACCAGCCACGATTTCAGACTCCGCCTCCGGCAAATCAAAAGGTGCGCGATTGCATTCAGCTAGCGAGGAAATGAAAAAGATAACCCATACCAGAAACAGGATGGGCATTCTGAAGATGTTCCAATTTAAAAATCCTCCGATTGAGGTTGTCTCAATACCGAGTGAGGGAATACTGAAAAGGTAATTTGGTTCAGTGGAATAAATGCTTTGTTGGAATGAAATCTCCTGAAGATCCAGGGTTTGACAAACCATGCAAACGCAAAGCACAGAAAGCCCCAGGGGAATTTCGTATGAAATAATTTGCGCTACGGAACGCATTGTTCCCAGCATGCTGTATTTGTTGTTTGAGCTCCATCCTGCGATGATAATGCCAATCACATCGAGTGAAACAATGGCCAGTAGAAAGAATACAGACGATGCTATGCCTGCACCATTCCATGATGGTGCAAGTGGTAGAACTGCGAAGCCTGTAAAGATGGAGGCAAAAATAATGAGGGGGGCAACCTTAAAAAGTGGCGATACTGCTTTTGTAGGAACAATGTCTTCCTTCTGCAATGCTTTCAACAAATCGGCAATGGTTTGGGCGATTCCATAGTATCCTGTTTCCATTGGGCCTAGCCTGTCTTGTATAAAGGCTGAGACCTTACGCTCGGCATACACGGCAATGACCGTGTAGAAAAGCAGAAAGGGCAATATGAAGACTAAGGTTGTCAGTGTCAGTAGTTACGGTGACTAAAGTTGGTAAAATATTCGATGCGGAAAATCTAATTTTGAATAAAAACCGTACATCAAACATACTTCATCCATTCCAAAGAGGATATTTTTCAAGGTGAACGGACTGGTGAAAGAACATGCGCGCTGCGGCTTCAAAGGATTCGGTGTAGTCCGAAACCAGAAATTGATGGTTTGCTAACGATTGCGTATTCATCAGTGCTTCTTTCTCTAAATAGTCTTTTAGGGCCTGAGCTACGATTTCAGATGAGTCAAGGATGTTCATTTTGCTTGCATAGAAATCATTTATTTCTTTTTTGATTAAGGGGTAATGTGTGCAAGCGAGAATGAGTGCGTCAATGTTTTCCAGTGCCGGGTCAGTAAGGTATTGGGCAATGATCTCATGACTGATTTGATTATTGAAAAAACCTTCTTCGATCATCGGAGCCAGTAGGGGAGTGGCAACGGTATGGAGGGTGATGTTTTTTTTTCCTTCATCAATCTTTTTGGAGTAAACTCCGGATTGAACCGTTCTTTTGGTGCCAATTAAACCTATTCGTTTACCGGCAAACTGATCCAGAACGAAATTCACCATCGGATCAATTACATTGATAATGTGAATATCATTTCGAACATATTCTTTTAGCAAAGCATAAGCAGCTGAAGAGGCTGAGTTACAAGCAATCACAATAACCTTGCATCCTTTTGTTAATAAGATGTCGGCAATTTTTATGGAGTAAGCCTGGATGGCAGCTTCAGATTTATCACCATACGGAAGATGGGCCGTGTCGCCAAAATAAATCATGCTTTCGCTGGGCAATAGTTTTGTAATGGCATGAGCCACGGTGAGCCCACCAATGCCACTATCAAAAACACCAATGGGTTGTAATGGAGATAATTTCATACAGCGCAGCAATATACTTTTTCTGCACGAAGCTGTATCAATCTTAAGAAAAGGAAAATGCTAGGATAATTATCTACGAGGCATTGGTTGCCAAACGTGCAACGACAACTTCACGCTGTTCACGATGGTTGCAATAGCTACACTTGTAGTGTTTCATCAGCAATCCATCTTCTGTAACGGTTGGAGCCTGTTCGATTTCTTCCCGATCAATCTTCATTGTAAAATAACCGCACTCCGAACATTCTTCAGCATGCTGAAAGGCATGGTATTTTTCGATTTTCTTGAAGCCGGTTTTATCGTCAATCCAGATGTCGTAGTCAACGGAATGAACTTCGCCTTCTGACTTAATATTTTCCAAATGATGTTCTTCTTCTGATTCCGTTAGCTTACGCATTACGTTTCCTTCAGGAGACACACGAGGAGTATTTCGGAGTTTGGTCAATCTTTTTTCTAAAAAGCGAGGATAATAAATCCGGACTAAACTATAGAAAATCATGTAACCGATTATAAAGAAGCAAACGGTAATACCTAGGCGTACATAGAACCAAAGCATTCGAGTACCTTCAATTTTGTGTGTTGCAAGGGTATTGGAAAAAAAAGCTGCAGCAAGAAGCAGTGCAATAACAGCATACCAGAAGTACCGAATTTCGTGAAGATTCACATAATCGTACTTCTCTTTGTAGTCTTTTATCTGAAGAACTTTGTATTCGTGATAGAGTATAATTAAAACACTAAAGGCAATAGAGGCGATCACCCCGATGTACATAAATTGATCCCATGAACTAAGATTGATCGAACTGGTTTCCATAGGTTTAGGAGGTTAGGTTTTGTTAAATGTAATAATTTTCAGGATTATAAGCTTTGGTTAATCGCTGTATTTTAGGCGCTCCTAAAGCCAAATGGCCTGAGAATATCTTCACGAAAGACAAAAAATAGCAATTCGGGAGGTGTATTTTGAAGCTGCTTAACACTAAGCTGGTTGCAATTTTTGAAGTACGAAGCAATCGAGTGAGTATTACTTTTTAGCCGGATGATTGTATTATTGTGCTTTAATCAACCATTCTATCCGAAACTAAGCTATGGCTAACAATGTATTAAAAGGAAAGCGCGGCATCATCTTCGGTGCACTTGACGAGAATTCAATTGCCTGGAAGACTGCGCTGAAAGTGAAAGAAGAGGGCGGTATGTTTACCCTCACCAACGCCCCTATTGCTATGCGCATGGGTAAGATCAACGAGCTTGCAAAGGTTTGTAATGCTGAGGTAATTCCTGCAGACGCAACATCTGAACCAGAACTCAATGCTCTATTTTCAAAATCAACTGAGGTATTGGGTGGTAAACTGGACTTCGTTCTTCACTCGATAGGCATGAGCCCGAATATCCGTAAAGGGAAAGAGTATGGCGATATGAATTATGATTGGTATTTAAAGACTCTCGATATATCAGCATTGTCTTTCCATAAAGTAATGCAAACTGCAGAGAAGCTTGATTCGATGAATGAATGGGGTTCTATTGTTGCACTCAGCTATATTGCCGCACAACGTTCATATCCGGATTATACCGATATGGCTCAAGCCAAAGCAATGTTAGAATCCATTGCCCGTAGCTATGGTGCTCGCTTTGCCAAATTGAAAAAAGTTCGTGTTAATACTATCTCGCAATCACCAACGAGAACAACCGCTGGTGCTGGTATTTCCGGGTTCGATGTATTTTACGATTTCGCACAAATGATGTCGCCATTGGGAAATGCAACGGCTGAAGATTGTGCCAATTACATTGTGTCTTTGTTCTCTGACTATACCCGCATGGTAACGATGCAGAATTTGATGCACGATGGTGGATTCTCTTCCAGCGGTATTACTGCTGAACTGGTCGAACGTTTGTCAAGATAATAATTTGGCCTCAGGCTACACGCTTCAGGCTTCAGGCTTGCAGCTTGTAGCCTGAAGCTTGCAGCCATATGGTGTGTTTCCCTCCTTGCAAAATCAATCTAGGTCTCAACATTCTGAACAAAAGACCAGACGGTTATCACAATCTTGAAACCTGTTTTTTTTCTTTACCCTGGACGGATATTTTGGAAATTATCCCTTCCGATATCTTAACTTTTTCCAGCTCAGGTAACGCTATCCCTGGAAAAACTGAAGAAAATCTTTGCTTAAGAGCATATGCGCTTTTGAAGAAAGATTTTGACTTGCCGCCCGTTAAAATTCACCTTCATAAAATTATTCCAACCGGGGCTGGCTTAGGCGGAGGATCATCCGATGCAGCGTATACTTTACGGCTATTGAATACGATTTTCAAACTGAATATTTCTAATCAAAATCTAATGGCCTACGCTGCTTCTTTGGGTAGCGACTGTGCTTTTTTTATTCAGGACAAGTCCATGTTGGGATCAGGTCGTGGCGAGATACTGACTGAAATTGAGGTTAATTTGAAAGGTAAATTTTTAGTGTTGGTAAAGCCGGATGTACACGTCTCTACAGCTGAGGCATATGCTAATGTAAAACCCAATCAACCTGAGTTTTCATTGCAGCATGTTTTAACGACATATGCTTTACAGGATTGGAAGAACGTAGTGAAGAATGATTTTGAAGAATCAGTTTTTGAAAAGTATCCTGAAATCAAACACATAAAAGAAAATATGTATTCGCTTGGAGCAATCTACTCTAGCATGAGCGGATCAGGTTCTAGTGTCTTCGGAATTTTTGATTCTCCTCTTGAAGTTGACAAGGATTTCGCAGACCTGACTAATTGGAGTGGTGTTTTGGGTTAGCAATGGAACGGCATTAAAACCATTTTTTCTTTTTAAAGTAATATAGCATACCTACCACGACTAAGGCCATTACACCTAATATTCCGAAATACCCATAGTGCCAGCGTAGCTCAGGCATGTAATCGAAATTCATTCCATAAATACCTACAATGAACGTGAGGGGCATGAAGATAGTAGAGAAAACGGTTAACACTTTCATCACCTCATTCATTCGGGTGTTCATGGCGTTAATGTGAATATCAAGCAAGCTGGAGGTTAAATCTTTGTACGTATCCAGCGAATCAATAAGGTGAATGACATGATCATACACATCAGAATAATAACGCAAGTTCTCTTCTTCAATAAATTCAGATTCTCCTTTTATAACTTTGCTTAGAGCGTCACGTAGCGGATAAACCGCTTTGCGTAGATAGATGAGATCCTTTTTTAATTTTTGAATTCTATTGAATGTAGTATTCGTTGGGTTTTCATATACATTTTCTTCAATCTCTTCGACACTGTCACCAATTTTATCAAGCACGGAATAGTAGTTTTCGATGATGATGTCGATCAAGCGATACAATAAATAATCGGCCTGTTTCTTTCTCACCTTTCCCAGATCGTTTTTTATTCGATCGCGAAACCCATCAAAAAAATCACCTTCCTTTTCCTGAAACGAAATCAAATAGTTTCTCCCCAATACAAAGCTTATTTGTTCGTATTCAATCCCTGAATCATCAATACGATAAAGCATCTTTAGGGTAAAGAAGAAATAATCATCATACTCTTCTGCTTTAGGTCGCTGATCTCCCAGGACATCTTCAATCAACAAATAATGAAGTTGAAAATGGTTCTGTAATTTTTCAATGATATCCTGATTCGTTAGGCCATCCAGGTTAATCCAGTTTACGCGGTCTGGTTTAAGTTCTTTTAGTAACTCATCCGGATTTTTATTGCAATATTTTTCATGCTGTTCTTTGTTATAGGAAATTAATTCCAGAATCAGGTTTTCACTTGGAACGTATACCGGATGATCTTTACTTTTTGAGTGGCTCATATGCCTAGCGCGCTAGCGTATTACTTTCTTTTATGTGAATCAGTCGTTGTGGGTAGGCCAGTGAAATACCTGCCTGATCGAACTGAAGTTTGATTGATTTTAATAAATCGCACTTCATATCAAAACCCGTTGTTGGATTTGTAGCCCAAACCCAGGCGCGAAGAAGAAGAGCTGTGTCGGTGATGTTAATCAGTTTAACTTCTACCTTAGGTTCACCTCTATCAATGGCCAGAGGTGTTCGGTTATCTTTGCATTCCGGATGTTGTTCAGCTTCTTCCCTCATAATGATCATAGCCTTGTTAATATCTGAATCGAAGGAGATACCAATCTCAATAAAAATACAAAGTTTCTCCTCATGAAGATTTGAGTTGATAATCGTTTCATTGCTGATCACATTGTTGGGCATTACAATCCTTCGATTCTCAAAATCTTTGATCACCGTATGACGTAAGGTAATGTCTTCCACATCGCCCGTATAAAGTTGACCCACGCGAATCCGATCTCCTACACTAAAGGGTTTGAAGATTACAATGAAGACCCCACTTACAATATTGGAGAAGGCAGATTGTGAGGCAAAACCCACAATGGCTGCGAACACACCCGCGCCTGCAAAGATGGCCGTGCCGTAATCATGAAGTGTTGGAATAGACCTAAAGATGACAATGAAAGCAATGACGTAAACAATAAATTCGACAGCGTTTTTTAAGAAGTTGTATTTGGTTGGGTCAACTTTAAGTTTGCTTGAAGCCGTGCGTACAAAACGCCCAATGACTAAGCGCAAAATGCGACCAATAACAAAAGCGATACCCAATACGATAATGGCAAACAAGACATCATCCCAATAATTGTTCGTCAAATTCATGAACCTAAAGTAACGAAATAACAGCGAGCCCAGCATGCGGCTTTGTTGTTTTTGTATTTCGGAACAAGATGTAATCCGATTACCTATGACCGTCACAATTTTCCAAAGAGCAAGGTAAAATCTACTGATCAATGTGTATACTTGCGCTACATGTCTTTACGCCTTGATGATATAAAAGCCCCGGTGGCCCGGGAGATGGAAGAGTTCGAACAGAAGTTTCGTGCCTCCATGAAAACCAAGGTATTGCTGTTAGACAAGATCATGGGATACATTGTTAAGCGTAAAGGCAAGCAGATGCGGCCGATGTTTGTCTTCTTGAGCGCAGGAACCTGCGGAAAAATTAATGACTCAACCTATCGTGGTGCTTCGCTCATCGAATTGCTTCACACGGCTACACTGGTTCATGATGATGTAGTAGATGAAGCCGATTATCGCAGAGGTTTCTTTTCGGTTAATGCATTATGGAAAAATAAGATTGCGGTTTTGGTTGGCGACTTTCTGCTTTCACGTGGATTGATGCTGTCGGTCGAGAATAAAGATTTCAATTTGCTAAGTATCGTTACCACTGCTGTTCGTGAAATGAGTGAAGGCGAGTTGCTGCAAATAGACAAAGCAAGACGTCTCGATATTAACGAAGAAATCTATTACGAAATCATCCGACAAAAAACCGCTTCGCTTATTGCATCGTGTTGTGCTGTGGGTGCCAGTTCCTCCGGTGCCAGTGAAGAGTTGGTGAAGACCATGCATAAGTTTGGAGAGAAGATCGGTATGGCCTTTCAGATTAAGGATGACCTTTTTGATTTTGGTGATGATGAAATTGGTAAACCGGTTGGTATTGATATTAAAGAAAAGAAAATGACGCTTCCGTTGATTTATGCTTTGTCGAAAGCGACATGGCTGGAGAAACGCAAGATCATCAGCATTATTAAGAACGAAAGTGAGAAACCAAAAAAAGTGAAAGAGGTAATCTCTTTTGTTAAGAAATCGGGCGGCATTGAGTATGCTCAAGAAGCAATGAATCGCTATCATCAGGAGGCACTACTATTAATCAAAGACTTAGCAGACTCACCATATAAGCAATCCCTTATTCAACTGGTAGAGTTCACCATTGCCAGAAATAACTAGACTTAGGTCTTAAATAAAAAAGCCCCACGAAATTCGTGAGGCCTTTTACCTAACCTAATCTATAAAAAGTAATCAGTGTAATACCACGCGTGAGCGACCAGCTTCAAGGACAGCATAGTCTTTCCAATTTTGAAATACAGTTGCTTCTAATTTTTGTACTGCTGGTCCAGTATTTTCCGGATTGAACTTACCCTCTGCAGCCCACCATTTCTTGGCGTTTTCGCGAGCCGTTTGTTTATCGATATTCTCGAAAAGGTTGATGCAAGAGTCTGAAATCATCCAGGGAGTCTCAATACCACTGTATTTTTCAAAAATCATATTACGCATCTGTGTGCCACTTGACAAGTTTTTGAAATGAGAAACCGAATACGAGATAGTTTCCGGCTCGGTCATCACCATATCCCAGTATTTTTTGGAGGCCACAACATCGGACGTAGTAAGTAAATACCCAAACCCGGTCTCAATTTGCTCTTTCGTAATTGGGCATTTTGCCTTCACAGTTGGTTTTTTCTTGCCAAGGAGATTGTCTAGGAATGCCATAACCGTAAGTTTTATTGTGGTAATTGTTTT
>JANODK010000160.1:0-11875 GCA_031412655.1 Chryseolinea sp. | reverse complement strand
GAAAAAATCCATTCCTTGTAGACCAAGAACAATCGCCACACTATATACATACGCCACAGTAATCGCTACAGCAACCAGCGTCATCATGCCAAGTGCCTTTGCTTTCAATTCATCTTTCAGTCCAATCAGGAATGGCCATCCGCCATAAAAATAGACACGGTTGACAAGGCCATTAGAAGATATGACGATCCAATAAAAGACCAACGTAGATGAAGCCATTGTTGAATCATTGGCGATAGTGCCATAATCGGAACAGTCAATGCCAACACAATATAGAATCGCTTCTTAAAGTCATCGATCATTCCTTCATGATGTGCGTGGCCTCCGTGATCATGATTTGTGTGATGCCCTTGATTCGGCATTGGCATTTTCATTGAGGCATGATCCTGAGGAGAATGTTCAGTAACAGCAGAAGACTGCTCTTCCTTTTTTACGACAGGAACCAACTTCATTCCGCAGATGGGACATTTCCCTGGTGCATCTTTGACCACTTCCGGATGCATTGTGCAAGTGTACTGTTGATGTTCTTGATTATGTTCCATAAGAGCTGAATTAATCTACGGCTTTAATTAATTTTAATTACTCATCAGGTTATCGTTATAACCACTTCTCATCGCCAGTAACTTCTAAGGGTCATTTATAATTTGATGTTAGTAGCAATTTAACTTTGATCTCAATGTCATCGTATACGAGCTTATCGCCCAGATTGTCAAAAAAAGACTGTGACCCAAATTTAACATCATACTTACTGCGGTCGAATATCATTGAGGCCGTAACTGATGCTGCTGTTCCATTTAAGAAAGTAATCACTATTGGAAATGATAGAGGGTTTGTCTTTTCCTTTATCATTAAGTTTCCGGTTACGATATAGTTTGCTTCGGATTTATATTCAACTCTGGTGATCTCAAATTTTGCTTTCGGGAATTTGGAGGTAGAAAAGAAATCATCTGATTTCAAATGATCGATGAGTCGCTTATTTGACTTTGCATCAGTTATATCTGTACACACTATACTATTCATGTCCATCTCAAACGATCCCCCGACAAGCCTGTTTTTTTCAAACACCAAATTAGCGCTACTCAATTTAATCTCGCCATAATGTTCGCCCGTCAGTTTTTTTCCCGTCCACTCCACCACACTTTTGTCGAGATCAATTGCGGCTTGAATATTTTTCTTTTGAGCAAACAGGCAATCGGGTAATAATGAAAGGATAAGTACAATCCATAAAACTCTCATAGTATTGATTACTTTTTAGTTGGTTTTTTGCTCCAATCCTCAAGCAGTTTTTCATTCGCTACAATCAGTTGATCCATTTTTTTTGTTTTGGCCAATTCGCTAGATTGTTTTAGAGTCTTGATAGCAGCAGGGTAATCACCCAACGCAGCTTCTATTTTGGCTTGAAGTTGAAGATAAGATGCCTCTTGTGATTTGCTATTGGCAACTTGAATCCAAGTATAAGCCTGCTTAATATCTTTACTGTTGGTGAAGTAGTATAAACTTGACTGATAATACAGACTTGGTCGATCTTCTTTCTTGATGTTGATTCTGTCATTTATTTCTGCAACCACTCTTTTGTCAGAATTGCTTTGTATAGCAATTTTAACTTCGGTGTTTTCCCAAATTAAAAAGAGATTGGCTCCATCCTTGGTAACATCGTTAATTTCTATTGTAAATGTTTCATAGAACCGTGATGACTTTTTAGGTTTTACACTAAAGCGCAAAACATCCTGATCCTGTGCGTATTCGGATGTGCCGTGCATTTCAGCATCCTTGTTAATTACAATAGTCCACTCGTTTTCATTGGGAATAGTGAACAAAGAGTAGGTTCCTTTAGGTATTGTATTCTCGTTTAAGCTTACCGTATCTGAAAATTGAATCGTAGTAGCATCATGTGCTCCGGTTCTCCATAACTCACCATAAGGAACCAGGCCGCCAAAAACGGCCCTTCCTCTCGAACTAGGTCGCGAATATTTAATTTCAATGTCAGTAAAACCAACTTGCTGTTTAAACGAAGCATCTGGGCTCGCATTCGGTAAATTCAATTGAGAATAAGTAACACTAACTATGAGTGATGCAACGATGGTAAAAATATATTTTTTCATTTTGGCGTTTTAATTTTTGGTGTGGTTATCGGATAAAGATTTTCTTTAATGTACGCGATGAAATGTAGTAAAGCGTAAATCCTGAAAGGACTGTTAGTAGTCCGAAAACAGATAGGATGCGTAACAGCCAGTTGTTGAAATTGTCGCGGCCAGCATAATCCATCGTATGGAACATCCACAGAAAATCAAATACTCTCCATTCATTGTGACGAATGGTTTGAAACGTCCCAAGCTCAGCACTTACATAAACAGTACACTCAGGATTGTTGAAAGTGACAGCCCATGCGGGCAAAGGTTTCTCCCGATACTCACTATGAGCGCTTGTCTGTTTTAGGTATTCAACTTCTTTAAAGGTAGCACCATTTACGACATGTGCTTGTGCCACAGTAATTGCTTCCTCTTTATTTAAAGGTTGCTTAGGTTCTCCTGTACTTGCATCTGCTAATGCATAGTGTAGATGATGATGCGTACCTTCTCCTGTATGACCAGAAAAATAGGCGAGTTGATAAACAGGTTTATCAAGAATCTTAATTAACCGAACGGAGTGTATGGAATCAACTTTTTGATTTTGTGTTAGTTTTTGAATAGCCTCAGAAGGAGAAACAGTAGATACATCTGTGGAGATGAACGACTCTGTTTTTCGCAAGTGATCACCATGCACGCTATCGATATTAGTCCAACTAAAGTAAAGACCGCTGATCGTCCATCCGAGAAACTGAATGCCTATAAAGAGACCCAGATACCGATGAGTTCTTCTAATTACTAATTGCTTATTGAATTTCATTCTTGGTTTTTGGTTAGGACTGAGAGTGATCATGCGTTTCGCATAGCATAATGTTGTGCTTTGAAGAAGGTAGATGTCGCCAAGCATTGGCAGACACTACCTCAATCAAAATCTATTACTTTTAATGGTCATGCATTTTTGTACTATCTGCGTCTTTTATAAGTTCTAATTTCATACCGCATTTCGAACATGTATCGCCTTCTCTCCCAGTTATTTCCGGGTGCATTGGGCAGGAGTGCGTCATTGCCATTTCATCATGGTGGTTTGTACTGTCACTTTCCATCTGATGATGGTCTTCTTCTGTTGCTTGTTCTTTCTTGCTACCACAGCTCGTAACTAATACTGAGGAAACAAATAATCCAGCGATTAGAATCGCAAGTGTTAAAACTGATTTCTTCATAATTTCTAAGTTTAAGTTATTGAGTGAAAAATTAATGATGATGTTTCATTTCCATATGCGTCATGCATCCATTTTGTGTAAGACCTCGCGACTCCATAGTTAGTTTTTTAAATATCTTTTTAAATTCTCTTCCGACTCAAAATAGAGTATGGTTCCAAGACTATCAGCACTCATGGATATCGCAGCTTCGGCTTTGTTCACAATCCTGTTACTAAAAGGATCGGTAGCCATGCGAACATTTTCTCTTGATAGAAGTTCTGCCGTACAATGAGGGCTGCATGAATAATATGTTTTTCCATCAACAAGCACCTCCAATTGATCTTTGCCCATATACACATTGCTTGCCATGCAGACTATTTTGTGTTGTATTACTTTTCCTGGTATAGGAAAAGCTTTTTTGTGCTTTTCAAACGCAACCTGCTCTTCAGTTTCGTGATGATAAATGTTATAACCCATCCAGATAAATGCTCCTGAAAATAAGACAATGGTCAGTGCAGTTATGAACACGCCCGTCCAGTAGGTTTTCTTTTTCCGTTTAGGAGTGATGGATTTTGACGCTCTAGTTCTCATATACCTCTTTTAGCAAAAAAGTCTGAATGATGAAAAATGGATGAGAGATTGGCTCACTTTAATCAATTCAATTTTCTATTGAATCGTTTCTTTTACACTTCCGCACTTCAGCATCATATCGCCAAAGTATGGGTTCTTGATTTCCTTTTCATTAGACAGCCAATACGCTCCTGTATTTCCATTAGCCATAGGACAATAATCAAGATAAAGCACACCCATCGAAAGTTTTCCACCTTTCATCAGTGTAGCCATTTCATTACTTAGTGTACTAAATATTTTACGTTGCTCTGTCAAATCAGATGATGCAGCAATCTTCGAAGCAGCTTCACTGGCAGCGGCTGAACCACTTACGTCTTTCAATGCTTTCTTTAATTCCCCAGCGCCATTCTTTGCTTCATCCGCTTGCGATGCAACCAGTGCATCTTTCAAATGAACATAATGTTGATAAGCAGCGCCCAGTTTGGCGTCTTTGAACATGGCCTTACTCTGATCCGTCTTTTTGTCGTCTTTCATTGCGGCATGATCATGTTGTGCAAAAGCTGCCCAGCTACCTAGAACCAGGCAAAGCGTCATCATTTTAGTTTTCATATTTTATTTCGATTTAGTGTTGTTATACAATTTTATAATTCATCATCATGCCATCATCTTCGTGCTCCAGATTGTGACAATGCAAAACAAATGTTCCGGTGTAATCAGGAAAGGTCATAATCAATCTTACTTTTTCTCCTGGCATTAGAAGTACAGTATCTTTCCAGCCTTTCTCTGTTGCTATTAATTCGTTGCGTCCACCCATACGCTCCAGCATCTGAAACTGTACACCATGAATATGCATCGGGTGAATTTCATCGCCCATCATATTATCAAATTCCCATATTTCGGTTGTACCCGCTTGAACAGTTTCATCAATTCGCTCCATCTCAAATATTTTTCCATTGATGGAGTGGCGACCCATTCCTCCATGTCCACCATCTCCGCCAATCATCGAGGCGATATCAAACGTGCGTGTTCTTACAGATGATGACGCGGGAATAGATGTAATTGATGATAGTGTTGATGGCAATGTGAAGCTACTGGAGGAATTACCGTCCACTTTGAATTTCATAATAGTGAAGGCCTGCCTTCCTTGAAGATCATACTTGCTGAACTTATTGCTGACCAGAAACAATTCCTGTCCGACAGCAAGAGAAGAAAAGTCAACGAGCACATCTGCTCGCTCACCTGGCGAAAGCATGATACTCGTTGCACTCTCTGGGGTTGATAGTAAACCACCATCCGAACCAATGATATGGAATGGTACACCGTTGGAAAGCGCCAAGTTATAAACACGTGCAGTAGAACCATTGAGCAAACGGAGTCTAACCCAACCTTTATTTACATTGACATAGGGAGAAAAAATACCATTGATCAGAATTTGTTCACCCAAGTATCCTGTCATGATTTCATCATCCGTTGGGGAATAATCAAGTGACGCGCCAGCGAATCGTTTATCCTGAATGATCAACGGAATTTCAGCATCGCCAGAAGGAAGATTAAGGGAAGCTTCTTCATCGTTATTAACAATAAACATTCCTGCAAGCCCCATGAAAACTTGTCTTGCAGTAGCTTCATGGGGATGAGGATGATACCAATACGTGCCTGCCCGTTGTTGGATAGGTAATATATAGTTGTATGATTCTCCGGAAGCAAAAACATCCTTTGGATGTCCGTCCATATTTTCCGGCAGAATTAACCCATGCCAGTGAATATTGGTTTCTTCTGAAAGATTATTTTGAAGTTGAACGTTCACCGTCTCCCCCGTGGTGGCCTTGATTACCGGTCCAAGTAATCCATCGCGGTAGGAAAGTATTGAAGTCATCTTGCCATTGAGCATTTCACCCGAAATGCTTTGCGCTGCAAGCTGAACGTTACTACTTGCCACAGGAGGAATTATCAAAGGCCGGTCGAAGCTACCTTCTACGATCCAGTTGGGCTCCCCGATCATGTCTTCTTCTGTATGACAGGCTTTCAAAAATAGTGATGAACCGACCAATGCACTGATGGTTGAAAGACCTGATGATTTTATAAATTCTCTGCGTTTCATGTTAATTCGTTAATTGACTCCATAAAAGGATAATGACGATGATTATCAGGGACAGATACACCACACGTTTGAACCACACTTTCCACAAGGGGGTTGGCTGAAGATCTTCTATTTGACAACACGGTTTGCTCATCACAAGATGGATTTGGAAAAATTTACTTCTTTCGGTTTTGTTCCCTTCACTAACCTCACCGTTCCCACAATTGTATTGAATGCGTTCACTTCTTCCACATTCAAAAAATCAGATTCTTTCATTGCGCCAGGCAACGCATTGCTTACGCTATCCTTTGTAGTTTCAAATCCATCAAGCAATTGAATGCTATAAAACCCAAACCGCTGCAATGCATTTGATGGTAGTCCAAAGTCTGCAATATGAAGCTCTCCTCCTGGTCTGAGTATTCGGTAGATTTCCTCCAACGCGGAGTACTTTTGTCGGAGCGTCAAATGGTGGAAGACCAGACTAGACATTACTTTATCGAAAAAACTATCAGGATAGGGAAGTTTGCCACCATTGTACTGCTGAATGACTATGTGCTGATTAGCTTCCTTCATTTTATGGCTGGCGATGTCTAGTATTTTTTGATCGACATCCACTCCATAGTACTCGGCCTTGGGATATAGTTGGGTGGCTAGAATTGAAAGGGTAAGTGAACCGCAACCAAAATCAAGTACACGGTGACCTGCTTCAATTCTCATGGCATGAATCAGCGACTCTTTAAATTGTTGTTCAGGCATGACCAGTTTCAGTATCGGATCATAAAACTTTGTAAGCCAGTCAAACTTCAGAGCAGGTATATATTTGTTTTGCTCGCTCATTGTCATTCTATTTAAGATCTTCTTTTGTTTCTCCGCAACGCAGCATCTGCTCTCCGAAATAGGGATTGCTGATTTCTTCTTCGCGACTTATCCAGTAGGCTCCCTTATTGTCAAAGGCCATAGGGCAGTATTGATAATAAGCGTGAAGCCCATTTACGGTGTACATTTTAATCGATGTATATAAAGCATTCGTTAAATCAGAAAATAATGCACGTTGCTTTTCAAGATCATCTTCAGCTTGAATAGAAGCACTGGCTTTTTCCATCACACTAAGTTTCTCCATCCAGTTGACGTGTGCTTCTCCTTTAAGAAGACTCATATCTACCTTTTTCAAAGCCGCAGAGAAATTCTTACTCTCTTGGGTTGCTGATTTCGTATTTGATGCAACAAAGGCATCTTTCATTTTCAGATAAGGTATAAGTACAGTCGCCAGTTGTTGTGAGAATTGGGGGTCTATGCTGACAGATTGTTTTTTACTTTCAGTATCTCTTTGTTGAGAAACATCGCTTTGCATCTTCTCATCTTTTTGATCATCATTATCCATAGCTCCATGTTGATGTCCGGCCATAGGACTCACACCTTTCTTCAGCACCAGTTCACTATAAAGCAGGTAGGCACCGCTAACCACAACTACTTCATTCTCCATCAATCCGTCTGTTATCTCTACCTGCTGAAAATCTTCCAGACCTGTCTTTACCATACGGGGCTGAAAGGTATTGGTGTCAGATTCCACATACACATGTGTTCCTTTTCCATCACGGATTACTGCATCGGTAGGAATGGCCAGTTTCTTTCTTGATGAATGACTAAAAAGCACTTGTGCTTGTGTTCCTGGTTTGAACTTCATATCGGAGTTTTCAATGGTAGCACGCATTAATGTGATTTGCGTATTGGCTCTGAATTCAGGACTTAGAAAAGTGACCTTTGTTTCCATGGGTGAAGATTCATAACCACTTATTCGTACATTAATCTTGTCGCCAATCTTCACCAACGAAGTTTCCTGTGGATACAGTTCTGCTTCCAGCCAAAGGCGATTGATGTTTTCTATTCTATATAACATACTACCCTCAGGTAGATATTGACCTTCCGAAGCATTTATCTCCGTGATGATTCCACTGGCGGGGGCTAGAAAAGTAAGGCGCTGCTGTATCGTTTTTGATTGACCTAATTGCTCAACCTGATTTTTAGATAGCCCATAGAGGAGCAATTTTCTTTCAGATGCTTTCAAGAAAGATTCATATCGGGTTTCTGTTTTCCCCAACGTTTCATACTGATCTTTAGCCAAGAAATATTCTTTCTGAAGGGTAAGTAATGTCTCACTATACAATTCATAAAGTGGCTCTCCTTTCTTTACCACTCTTCCTGTTTCTTTGAAAAAAAGTTTTTCAACTCGTCCTGCGGCACGACTGCTGATCACTTCGGAAAAATCCTGATCCACTACCAATCTTGCATTGATCACAACGGTTTGCCCGATTGATTGAAGTGATACTCTTTGTGTAGTAATGTTAGCCAAACGGATTTGACTCTCATTTAACATGAGGGAGTTGGCATCCCCGGATGACTGACTTTTAAGCACGAGATCCATACCACAGATCGGACACTTACCGGGCCCGTCCTGTAGAACGCTCGGATGCATTGGACAAGTGTATTTTGTTGCCGCAGTTTCCGCAGTATGGTCATGTGCTGGTTCACTTTTCTTGCCACCTGAGCAAGCCAGAAGTAACGAAGCAGAAATGATTATATAGATAAATGCTTTCATTTTAATTTGCTTTAACAAAACTTTCTGAGTCGACTAAATACTGCGCATTAGCGGCAATCTCATCGGAAGATGTAAGACCTTGCTTGACTTCGATCCATCCTTCTGCCTTTGTTCCGGTAATAATCTTTTTTGGTTTGAGTACACCATGCTCTTTTACAAAAACAATCTGACTAAGACCAAGGTCAAGTACGGCTTCTTTTGGAAGCCATAAAGATTCCGTAGCCTGAACTTCAAGACTTGCTTTTACCAAATGACCTATGTGCAGTTCTTCTGTTTTATCAGTGTAAACCCGGAGCTTAACAAACTCTTCGCCTTCTGTAAAAAAGGGTTGTATGAAGTCAACGATCGCCTTTGTTTTTTTATCATTGCCAAAGTCAAGTTGAACGCTTGTACCTTTTTTAACTGCCCCGGCTTGCGATGCAGGAAGGTCAAGCTCTACTCGCAATGAAGAAGTGTTCACAACTTTAAACAAAGTTTGTCCGGTAGAGACGTAACTACCTTCACGTAGTAACAAATTTGACTGGGAAGTTTGACTTGCACTTACCGTTGAAGATGAAGTGGAAGCAGAGGAAGAACCCATCGCATTCATACCTTCACCAGATGTTGCACCAGCCGCAGAAGGAGTAGTTGTTGTTGGAGCCTGCTCACCATCGAATATTAAATATCCGGAGTAAGGACTGTAAACTGAAAATGTATTCAGCACGTCCTTTCGTTGCATGAGTTCCGATACCTGTGCTTCCGAAGCGCCAAGTAATAGAATTTTATTTTTAGCAGATTGAATAGTTTCACTATTCTGTGCATCGCTTTCAAGCAAGTAAAGAAATTCACGTTGAGCAGTGATAAGCTCAGGGCTGTAAATCTCTACCAGCTTTTGCCCTTTAGTAACAGATTGAAACGCGTATTTTAAAAACACTTTTTCGAGTCGACCTCCAACACGTGCAGGAATTGTATAGATGTTGCGTGTGTCATATGTAACAATGCCTTGTGCTTCAATACTTAAAGGAACACTCTTATATTCCGCCTTAATGGTTTTGATAGAAGCGACTACTCTTTCGTTAGGGGACGTTAATAGTTTAGCCAGATCTTCCGTAATCTCAACTTCTTCTCCTTCACGCGCTTTCTTAACTAAATCCATACCGCACACTGGACACGATCCCGGTTTATCTGAAACGACTGTTGGGTGCATCGGACATGTATATATATCATGTTCTGCATGGTCGCTGCTCTTGTTGCATGATGACAAGATAGCCAACAGAATTACCGCGAGTACAGCAATATTATTTTTCCAATTGTTTTTCATAGCTCACGATCATGGTGTAGTATTCTTCAAGCTTATTCAGGTATTCCATTTGTGCCATGTTAAGGGCTTCCCATCCGTCAATGACGATGGGCAACTGTTCGCGATTCTCCTCATAGCCCAGCATAACCGTTTGATAGTTCTTGCGTAATGCGGGAATAATTTTGGTGTTATAGTTTACCAATTGCTGTTGCATCCGGTTAAGTTTTGCAGCCATCCCTGCCAACATTCCGTGTGTCTCTAACAGCAAGGCTTCGCGTCCTTTCTTCATTGCTTCAATATCATACTGCATGCCCTTCACTTCCGACTTATACATTTTCGATGACCACGGTGCTATGGGTATAGATACCATTGCCATAGCTGTGAATTGAGTTGGCATGTTTCCTAAAGGCTGCATGTGATCAAATTTGATTTTGAAATCGGGCTTGGCCTGATAGCGTTGAAGCTGTTGGTTCAACTGCATTACTTGAATGGTTTTATCGATCTGCCTGACATCGCTGCGTTGCGTACTCAATGCAGCAGTGTCATAGGCAAGTCGACTTGCTTCATACTGTATGCGGGTTGCTGTATCAACCATAATTGAAACGTCATGCGGAAGGTTCATCAGCGTCTTTAGACGAAAACTCTTTTCATCAATATCACCCTGAGTCATCAATAGCATGTTCTGCACTTCACTGAGTCTTCCTTCCACTTTGTAAATATTTCCAAGGCTTCCCTGATTGTAAGGGTAGCGTAACCGTGTGAGCTTTAGCATCAATTCGATGATGCGTTCGTTCTCATGCAGTACATGCATTTTCTGTTCCGCCACAAGCCATTGATAGTAGAATGTTTTTGCTTCCGAGCGAAGCAGATTAAACTGATATGATCTGCCTTGTTCTTCTACCGATGCTTTGGAGGCAAAGTATTTTTTGTTTGCATTGAGTTTGGCGGGGTTAGGAATATCTTGTTCAAAAGAAAACATGACCGAGCCTTTATCGCTTTCATCCATTAACATCTGATTGGGATAGGGTGTCATAAATGTTCCAGCACCAACCATTGGAGCCATCCAGCTTTTTGCACCTTCGGAATAAGCGTTCAACGCTTTTACCTTACTGTCATACTCCTGCAACATCGGATTTTGTCTGTCGATGATGCTGAGCACACTGTCCAGGCTAATAACCTGAGCCTGTACTTGAAAGGTAAACAACAACATAAAAGATAACGCAAGACTGCGGCAGGGATAGTAGCGGAAAGCCCACAGCAGCGTGGCTTGTGCGAAGGCGCGAGGACTTGCAGCGAATAGCCCGACCCGAAGGGAGCCGCCCACGACTTTTTGATTTTTAATATTTGCTTTCACCTTATTAATGTTTGACTTCAGATACTTCTAGTTTTCCAAACTTTCTTAATTCATATTCTTTCGCCATCAAAAAGATGAGCGGGGTTACCAGCAGGATATGCGTAGATGAGGTGAGTACACCACCGATCATTGGCAATACAATAGGCTGCATCACATCGCTGCCAACACCTGTTGACCACAATACCGGCACAAGCCCGAACAACGCCACACATACAGTCATTATCTTCGGTCTTAAGCGCTTGGCTGCTCCCGCGATAACGAATTCTCTAAGGTCATCTTTTGAAATTGTCTCACTGGAATTGCCCTTTAACTTGATGAGTTGCTGCATGGCATCGTTCAAATAGATCACCATCACGACACCTGTCTCCACTGCAATACCAAAGAGCGCAATGAATCCTACAGCTACCGCAACGGATAAATTCACTCCGTAGAAATACACCATGTATGCTCCGCCAATCAAAGCAAAGGGTATGGTAATCAAACTCAGGAATGCTTCACGAATGGATTTGAATGCCAGGTAGAGGGATATGAAAATGATCAGCAATACAATGGGAAGAATAACAATCAAGGTTTGCTTTCCACGAATCAAATTTTCGTACTGACCACTCCATTCAACATAGTATCCATTGGGAAGTGTTCCCATTTGTTTATTTAATGTTTCAATAGCTTCCTGTACAGTACTTCCCAAATCTCTATCACGAACATTGAACAATACGGCTCCTCGCAGGAGT
>JANODK010000159.1:0-43042 GCA_031412655.1 Chryseolinea sp. | reverse complement strand
TGTTACGGGATCAAACTCCCATAGGTCATTCAAAAGATTATTAGACTGACCCATTCCTAGACCAACATATCCTTTTCCATTTATTGAAAAACTAATGCCCTGACTTCTACGTTCGCCTGGAAAATCATTCAACGGCTGCCAAGGAGCACGATAGTCTATTGTCAAATTAAATGATGACGTCACATCTGCTCCTGTTGCTGCTCTAACAGTAATGGGTGAAGTGTATATTGATTCAATTGATGGATCAGGAATTAAGGCGCTGGCAGAAAAACTTATGTGATTAACATCAGGCGAAAAAACATCAACATTAGGCCCTGGTCTGTTGGTCGCATATACTACATTCGTATTTATTCCGGGCGAAAAATTCTTTCCCTCAATGGTAATAATTTGATCTGGTGAAGTGACGACTTTGGGATTGATATCAAAAATCTCTGGCGAGTCGTATTGAAACCCCTTTTCCAGTGTAACAAATTGATCGCAGGCATTGACAACTACGTCTACTGTTCCATTGGGATAGTGAACTTCTTTCACTGTTCCTCTGATTTCCGTTTTTGAATAACTGGTTATGTTGAGGAAGTCGGTATAGTAGGGTTGAATATTGTAGAGGTTTTCGCCATGAATAACTACTTCTTGATTGAGCACACCATGATTAGGTTCGACCGAAAAAATTTGCGATGGTTTTGAAGGAATAGGTGCAGTCAATAAGAAATAGTCGTAATACGAGACACCAAATCCCATTGGATAATTTCCGTAATAGCACGACTCTGGTATTTTTACTTTTACCTCGTTTTCAGTTATCGAAATTATCTCAGCTCCTCCTCCACCTGCAGAAGCAACAATCGGTAAACAGGTTGGGAAGTTCTTGACTTTAATCGTCATAACTCCACCTGGATCGTATGCCTCAGGTGAGACCGAAATAAATTCAGGTCTTAGCTCCACAAAATCAATTGGGCTTGTCAATTCAAATCGGCCCGTCTTAACTGTAAAACCAAACTCACCATACGGTAGAAGTTTAATTGAAAACATGATAGAGTCATCTTTAGACTTAATAAGATTCACTTCATAATTGTATGGAAGAAAGAGCTCAACTAAATCGGATGTTGATTTAAAGTTTTTGCCCACAATCAAAACGGTATCACACGCTTTGATTTCGTGAGGGAAAACAGATGTGATAACCGGAATAATTTTATCCAGCAAAAGCGTAAAGGGCTCAGGCGAGTTTGTAACATTACCCTCTATACTCACCGACACATTAACATCTTCTGAATCCAAAGACAAATCTTCAGGAACAATTACCGAAATGGTGCTATCGGTCAATGCTAAAATGGAAACTTCCTCAGAACCAAACTTCACTACATTTCTTTCTTCCTGAGCAACAAAATTTCTCCCGCGAATAACAACCGTATCTCCTAAAACTCCTGAAGCAGGGCTCAGTGCAGTGATGATTGGACCTTCGCTTCCGAGACTCTTAAACGTTACCAGATTTCCATAAATGGTCTTGTCGTCTGTCTTAATATAGAAGCGTGCATAATATATTTTTTGCGCCACCAACGATGACTTTATTTTAGTCGTGATGATGTTACTTGTCGGCTTACCGAATTTAAGTGAGAAAGAATTTTCAGGTAAGAGTTTATCATCCTGCCCCCATACAAAACCATACTCAGAAATTTCGTTTAATGATGAGGATTCAATTTTGCCTGAGAAGGTAGCTCCAGAAGGTAATATCTCTGTAACGGGATTTGTTACTATTGTCGGGTAACTGCGATCAATTTCTTCTTCATCAATACAGGAAATCAGTATTGCAATCAGAAAAAAAGTATTAAACCACTTTTGCTTCATCGAATTTCTAAAAACGTAAACCCACTACTATGTTAAACCGCTTGCTCTTGCTCTCAATCGTTTGGGTGTCTGAAAGGTTGGTAATAATCTCACCGCTGCCCGTATTAAAATGGAGCTCGGCAAATGATCTTATTTTTTTAGACACATTAAAATTTAGTCCACCTGCTAAATCAATCTGGATGGATTCTTTAAACGATTTCATAGCATCGTACTGATCAAGGTAAACCACATTATTCGTTTCTTCAGAGTGGTCTAATGTGAGGGATGCTTTTGTAACAAAAGGAATAGAAATTCCTCCTCTTACATACGGGCGAAGTTTCTTTTTCTCATTAACTGAACCGTATTGCAAATTTATTGGCACTACGAATTCATTGAAATTGAAATTCATCTTATCCAGTATTGTTGCGTTCGCCTGGGAGGTAGAAAGAAGATAAAACTGTTGGTGATAATAATATACCCCCGTGCACAAAGACAAAGACTTCAGGCGGGATGATGATATCTGTACTCTCAGCCCAGTGCTAAGAAGTGTCTTATCTTTTAGATTCTGAACATTTGCGAAATAGAATAACGGAACATGGCTGATTAGTTGGGTAGAGTTATTTTCAACTCCTGCAACAGCTTCTAAATTGACATTAATTCTTTTCGGTAACTCGAAATTGGTTTTAGAACACTGGTCATATCGCTTTAACAATGAAATGATACTTTTTGCAGTAAAGCCAGAGTGCTTTATTGCCGAAGCCGTATTTTTACAAGACTTCATTAAATCTGACAAGCTCTTCTTATAGGCATTGTTCGCTTCCCATAATTCAACTAAGGAGCTTTCTTCAACAAACAATCTGCCGCCATAGGAATACAATTTAATGAGTCCTTCAAACTCAACCTTCAAAAATATTTTTTGGGATTCGGAATCCATTTCAATTTGCCGGGTAACGAATTTACTTTCATTGATTATACCATAACCTTCAATATCATCTGATGTGTACTTCTTAAATTCTGATTTGGAAGATTCCTTAAAAAAGCATTCGGAATATTGACTATCAATATTTCCAAATTGAATGCTGCCATACTTAAACTGTCCATTGTTTACGATGATGAAACCATCCTTAGTCGCCTGACCAAATAGGCACAACGGTATGAGGAAAAATAAGGATATCGACAGACCAACCGCTTTCATGAATAATAGCCAATGATTTGGCCGAAAGATAAAAAAGCTCACTGGTTTAGTGAGCTTTTCTTTACAATTTGTTTGAACATATTCTATTTTAACCACCCAGCGCCTAAAGCAAATTGGCAGTTACCTATACTCCTAGGCCGAATTTCGCGCAGCATTGATGATACCAAACATGCAGCGAAGCACCAGTTTGCGATACTGTTTTTCAAATGCTTTGTCGTTAGCACCCATATTGCGCAGTTGTTGCAAAGCATATTGCTGCGTTGTAATAAGAGGAAGTACAATGCGTTCGCGAAGTTTTACCGAATCGCGATTAACCGGATTGTTCTCCATCAGCTCATGTAATCCTGAAACTTCTAAAATCATGGAAACTGATAATTTGTATTCAGCATGCATCTTCTTCCAGAATGTTCCAAACTCTTTGTCTTTAGCTAAATAGGCTGTAGCAGGATAATACGATTTAGTGAGCGACATCATACTGTTGCTCAACAATGTGCGGAAGAACAACGACTGATTGAACAGTTCTTTCAAGTCGCCCATCTTTCCTTTTTTCTTCAATGCCTGCAAAGCACTTCCCACTCCATAGAAACCTGGAATGTTTTGTTTCATCTGTGCCCACGATCCTACAAATGGAATGGCACGCAAATCCTCAAACTTTAATCCTCCACCACCACTCCGTTTTACCGGGCGTGAACCAATATTGGTATCACCAAAATAAGCAAGTGGTGTAATCTTCTCTAAGTAGGGAACAAACTTTGGATCGTGTTTCAGATTTAAATAGGAGCGATGTCCTTCTTGTGCCAATGATTCAAGCAATATTTTTTCCTTCTTGCTCATCTGTGGGTTCGTGCTACTAAAGACTTCATTCTCTATACCCGCTGATAGCAATTGCTCTAAATTATAAATACAGGATGCTGGCTTTCCAAAATTTGAACTGATGGTCTGACCTTGAATCGTAATCTGAACTTCTTTGTCCTCAATAGTATCACCCAAGGATGCGTAGAAGTCGTGTGTGTTTCCACCTCCACGTGCTGGCGGGCCACCGCGTCCGTCAAAGAAGACGGCAACAACATCGCTTTCGCGGGATATCTGAGTGAGCGTTTCTTTTGCGCAGAAGATGGACCAGTTCGCACGAAGGTATCCTCCATCTTTTGTTCCATCCGAGAAGCCCAACATAATCGGTTGTCTTCCTCCACGTGTTTTTAAATGTCTGGTATACTCTGGTATGCTATAAAGCTCGCGCATAATATCAGCAGAGTTGGTTAGGTCATCGATCGTTTCAAATAGAGGAACGATATCGAGAGGAAGCGTTTCTCCTTTACCTAATATCAACTTGGCCAGTTGATAAACACGCACAATGTCCAATGCCGATTGACAGTTGCTGATAATGTAACGCTGGCACCCCTGCACTCCATTTTGTTCCTGAATCTGACCTATGGCATCCATACTTCCGATCAACTCTGAAATAAAAGGATCGTCAAACTTTAATGATGATGGTTTGAATTTCAGTGACAATAACGTATCAATTTTCTGTCGGTTAGAAAGCTGATCGAAGTCTTTTAACTTTTTATTTTTTGACTGAAGCTGAGTCAAAATATTTTCCCATACATACGCATGCTTGCGACTATCCTGACGGATGTCCATGCTGGCAAAATAGAAACCGAAAATTTTTACTTTCAGAATAAAGGCATCGAGTAAATCGAGGAATAATCCTTTGTGATCGCGAATCAATACTTCGCGTACTTCATTCAAATCACGAAGCAGTTCTTCAGGGCCTTCATAGATTTCTCCGAAGCCACCACCGAAAGCAATTGGATACACTTTGTGCTCGACACGCGCCATGATATCTTCAACACCTTTGAAGGTGAGGCGTCTTTTTAAAAAGCGAATGTCTTTGTAGTAACACTTCAATAAGGTTTGTTGCAAGCGCTGTGCAACTTGTAAGGTAATTTCATGTGTTACGAAAGGATTGCCATCACGATCACCTCCTGGCCAGAAGCCGATCTTGATCAAATCAAAATTGGTCCACTCTTCCGGTGTCATTTCCAAGCCATTCATCAGCTTACCGATAATATCTGGAATTACCTGATAGAATACATTCTCCAGAAACCAGCATAAACTGATGGCTTCATCAAAGGGTGTGGGCTTCTCTTTATTAATAAAGGCCGTCTTCCCTAATTGGCGCAATAATAAATTGATATGCTCCAACCGGCTATCGCGAATGGCATCTTCCAAATCATTGATGATGGCCAATACAGTGCCCGGATAAAATTGCGTTGGGTGAGCTGTGAGCACAACACGAACACTAAAGTCTTGTAGCTTTTTCTTTAATGCTTCGCGTTTATCTTCAGAACCAGTGCGCAACAAGAGAGCAGACACCGTTCCCTTTCCATTCAAATCGTTTATCTCTTCGAAGGCGGCATCTTCAATCGAATCAAACAACACTACTTGTCGCTCGGCATATTGAATGAAGCTGAAGAGCAAATCGAATTGTTCTTGTTGAGTTGCCTTCGGTGCATAATCGCGAAAGAAATTCCGGATAATCGTTTTGGGATCTTTACCACTTCCAAAACCATCTTCACAATGCTGCTGAAGTAATGGCAACAACGTTCCGGTTCTGTAGATGCCCGTATAGGGCAAGTTTAGGAACAAGCTGTTATAAATGTGGTATCGGGTAGACACCGACTTTTGAAAGGTATTGATCATAGTGCTGGTTGCGTTAACAATATCGTTTACTTAAGCCTCTCTTTATAACCTGACCTCGATCCTCTCGGGAAAAGAGGAGGTAGATAGAGCTTAAGTAAACGATAATGCGTTATAGCAAATTTATCAATTCAAGTGAAGGAGGTTGTCCATGCTTGAATCTATTGAAGTATTTTTTTTCGAAATCGATTTCGAAGCTTTCATATCAAAAAAGGACATACCTATAGAAAGGCCATACTGAGAATGCCAAGCAACATAATTACCTTACTGAAGGTACTCAGCCACGCAAAGTCCTTCATTCGATCGGCACGAATCAGGCGCAGGAGTAAGATAAGCAACGGGATAAACAGGCAAAGCAGGAAGTAGTAAATAGACAAGCCCACGTAAAAGTAATTCAGCACCAGAACGGTAATAGAGAAAACCGTTAGAATAATATAGATCACCACCTTCGTTTTGCGAATACCCCAGATGATGGGAAGCGTCTTACAACCAAAGGTATTATCGCCCTTCAAGTCTTCCATGTCTTTTATGATCTCACGAATCAATGTCATAAAGAATGCAAAGCTGGCATAGATCAACACCAACGAGTTCCCGGTTCGGTAGTAAACCTCTACCATATAGATAGAAAGCCCTGTAAGAAAAGCAACTGCTACATTACCAATAAGGGGTAGTCGCTTCAAATTATTAGAGTAGAGCCAAAGCAAAAACACAGAAAGTATGTTGAGTGCACCGACTCTTAAAGACAGATATGCCCCAATTAAAATACCCAAAAACGACAAGGCCACATGAAACAAAATGGCATATCGCCTGGCAATGCTGCGGCCAATAACAACACGTTCTGGCTTATTGATGAAGTCGATCTTTACATCGTAGTAATCATTAATGATGTAGCCTGCCGCAGCAATTAAAATAGTAGAACACGACAGAAGGAACAACTCAGGATCAAATACAATACTCTTATCAATAAGAAATGCTGCCGTAAAGTATTGCGCCAAACCGATAATGGTGAGATTGCCAAAGCGTGTGAGTTTCAGCAAGCCTTCGATAAAATTTCTCTTTTTTGTTTTGGCTCTTGTCATGACGGTTAATGACAAAAGTAACGAGCAGATGGTTAGAAATGATACAACGGAAGAGGTTTAGTTACAACTCATTATTTCTCTGCGACCTCTCCGTTCTGCGCTTAAAGAAACACTTTACTTGCCAATCTTCTCATACGAAGTAATAATACCTTTAATAAGAGACGAACTAAACCCACGATGTTCCATTTCATTTAAACCGGCAATAGTACAACCCTTTGGTGTTGTTACTTTATCAATCTCTTCTTCCGGATGTCGATTACCTTTCAATAATAATTCAGCTGCTCCATTTACAGTTTGTGCTGCAATCAAACTTGCCGTCTTGGCATCGAAGCCAATTTCAATTCCACCTTGGGTTGCCGCGCGGATGAAACGAAGTGCGTATGCGATTCCACATGCACCAAGTACAGTTGCGGCATCCATTAATTTTTCATCGATAGGAACAGTGATCCCGAGTTGATCAAACAGTTCGGTTACATAGTTAATCTGCGCAGGCGTTGCACCACTATGACAAATACAGGTTACAGATTCTTGTATCGCGATAGCAGTATTTGGCATCGCGCGGAAAATAGTTACACCATGGTCTACAATGGCAACAAGATCTTTTACTGAGACACCTGTAACTACACTGATCACAATATGTTTGGATGCATCAAAATTTTCTTTCAATCCTTCCAGCACTTCCTTTACATTATAGGGCTTCAGTGCTACAATGATGACATTGCTATTTTGAATCGCTTCTTTATTATTGCTTGTTGTATTTACGCCAACAACTTTTAAATGTTGAAGTGCATCAACATTTCTGCGCGTGATGGTAATGTGTTGTGGTGTAACAAACTGACTCTTGATCAATCCTTCTGCAATTGCTGCTCCTAAATTTCCGCCACCGATAATGGCAATCTTTGAATTCTTCATGTACTTACTTTTTTAATTTCCCCTTACGGGATGATCATTTGTTATTTTTCGGCTACTCACTTTGAATATCGTTCTCACAAACGGCCACAGCAATTTTTGAATCAGCTGTTCCGTAATAGAGAAACCACTTACCTTTAAAGAAAACCAATCCTTCAGAGAAGGCAACTTTGTTAACCAAACCTGCTAACTCATAATCTTTCTCTGGATGGATAAACGGCACATTGAGTTGGTATAACATTTTTGATGGGTCGTTCTTGTCCATCAGAGCTTGTCCGCCACTGTACATTTCAATTCCTTCTCCGGATGTTTTCATACGAGCTCCATTGTAGATAACTAAAATTCCATGCTTTGTCAAAATTGGCGGAGGTCCAGCTTCTACCAATCCGTTGTCAAATAAAGAGGTTCCCGTTCTTTTGTGAATCACCGTTAAGGGCTGACCCTTTTCATCTTCTAACATTTTCCAATGAATTAAGTCATCCGAATTGGCAAGCATGATCCCCTCACCATAATACATCCAATACTTGTTATTGATTTTAACAGCAATCAGTTTTCCATTCTTCTTTTCACAAACAATTGCTCCCGATTTTGACCAGGAGTCTTTGTACTTGTCATCGCCAAACACAAGACCATGCTTTTGCCAATGAAGAAGATCTTTTGATGATGCAATACAAAGGCGCGCTATTTTTCCATCATAGGCAGTATAAGTCATAATGTAAGTACCTGTTGAGTCTTCTACAATGCGCGGATCTTCACAGCCTCCCATCCACTCGTATTTCTTCATAAAGTCTTCATCCGGATAAAATACAGGTTGAGGTAATCGCGTAAAGTGAATTCCATCTGTGCTCTCCGCTAATCCCAAACGTGAAGTTCCGGTTACAGCCTTTACGGTATCTTCTGCTCGATACACCAAATAAATTTTATCATCCCGCACAATGGCAGAGGGATTATAAACATCGTGCGCTTCCCAATGAACATCATGCTTCCAAACGGGACATCTGAAAATGGTATTCTCATTCGAAGTTAAAATTGGATTAACAGAATCAACTTTAATAAAAGGAAAGAGTGCCCAATCGGCACTATCAACAGATTGACTTGTTGAGTCGGTAGAATCATTTTTCTGTTGTGTGCATGATGCTATCAATGCCGTAACACCAATGGCAACGATGAATTTTATAAGACCTTGTTTTGTAAACATAGATTTTAATTGGAAGCGTCATGGTAAAAATACAGTATTTGAGATTCAATGTTGTTTACTTATCTCTTTGTGCAAAAGATATTCTTGAACTTCGGAAATACTTTTGCGTACTTCACGCACAGGAGCCAACATCATTCATTAAATATAATGGAATTACTTTTTAAACCATGGCCATGGTATATAGCAGGGCCTGTTATCGGACTTACTGTTCCAGCCTTACTGTTGTTAGGCAATAAGCAGTTTGGTATCTCATCCACACTTCGTCAGATTTGTGCGGCATGTTTTCCGGCCAATATTTCCTTTTTGAAATACGATTGGAAAGCTGATCAATGGAATCTCTTCTTTGTAGCAGGCGTTTTAATTGGTGGTTTTCTTGGCGGATATGTATTAGCCAATCCAAATCCGGTTGATGTCTCTGATGCAACGTTGGAATTATTTTCTTCTTATGGACTTGAAGAAATGAAAGGACTTTTGCCTGAAGAACTTTTTAATTGGAATGAACTTGCAACCATCAGAGGATTTATACTAATGATAGTCGGTGGATTCATGGTTGGTTTTGGTACACGATATGCACGCGGCTGTACATCAGGTCATGGTATTTTTGGATTGTCTGCGTTGCAGTGGCCATCCCTTCTTGCTACCCTTTCTTTTTTTATTGGTGGAATTTTGATCAGTCATTTTGTTCTTCCTTACATCTTAGCACTTTGATATCATGAAGAACATAAAATATTTAATCGTTGGAATTGCTTTTGGATTTGTTCTTACAAAGGGTGAGGCCATCTCATGGTATCGCATGCAGGAAATGTTTTATTTTCAAGGCTTTCATATGTTTGGAATCTTTATGACGGCTGTGCCGGTTGGCGCATTAAGCATTTGGCTCATTCGAAAATTTGGAATTAGAACACTGGCGGGCGAACATGTTGGAGAAATTACAAAACCATATCACCATGGTGTAATTTTCGGTGGATTGATTTTTGGATTTGGATGGGCGCTTACGGGCGCATGCCCAGGACCGTTGTATGCTCAAATTGGAGCAGGTTATTTGGTCACCATCGTTACCTTTCTATCGGCTTTATTAGGAACGTGGGTATTTGCTTTGTTGAAGCCTTACTTACCTGATTAATTTGGTTGACTATTTCGCTTCGCCTTCTAATTCTTTCAAATTGTTCTTGAGTAGGTCAAGCCACCTGAAATATGTTTTCTTGTAGTAAAAGTGATTTCCAATCAACGTAAGGATCGTCATCACAGCACATGCTATTACCTCTGTGTTTAAAGGGAAGCTTTTGTGAAGAAAAGCTTCTGATCCTATGTTGACCACTACATAGAACATCAATGGCAATAAAAAAAGGTAAACGAGTGTCGATAAAATGTACCACCGATTAAATCTTCTTATCGCTTTTTCAATGGCATTACGAATATTATTTGAATCAACGATGTCGAAGATCTTTACTTTCTCATAGTATACCCACAAAATGCCAAGAGCGTAAAAAGCGAGAATGCCAAAAACAGGAAGCGCATTCTCAAGGTTCTGAAATTTTTCTGGAAAGAGAATGAAGAAACTGATGTTAGCGGCAAGCATGATAAAGAGAAGGATCATAACGTTTCGGGTAAACTTCCACCAGTAGATTGTATTTTCATTGAGCTTATTAACGGTATTTGATATTTTCATAGTAATCATGTTTATATAATCGGAATGCGGTCTTTCCTTGCGTTCATCTTCAAGGTATTTGTTCCACGTTGTTTTAAATTCATCAAGCTCCATAATTCAAAACGTTTACAGTAGTTTTCAGCTTCGTTTTTATTTGATTGATTTTAAAGCCAATGTTTGATTCGGTCATGCCCATTACTTCTGCCATCTCGCGATAGCTGTGATCTTCCATATATAACACCATGATCGCTTTCTCTACGTCCGTAAGCTTTTCAATAGCCCTCATCATCAATTCAAAATTTTCCTCTTTCGGATCTCTAATCGTATTGGGTATTTGCAGTACATCTTTATCTATAGTTTGTTGTTCCGGTTTTTTCTTTTCACTTCGAAGTCTCGTTATGGCGGTGTTTAGTGCCACACGATACATCCATGTCGACACTTTCGAATTTCTTTTAAAAGAAGGAAAGGACTGCCATAACTGTAGTAGAATGTCCTGAAACAAATCCTGCTCGTCATCACGCGAACGACAATACATTTTACATACTTTGAAAAGGATGCGTTCATGTTCACTGATACAAGCGATAAATTCTTCCTTCAATGGCGTTGGTTTTCTTATTCGTCGCTGAAATGTTAAGAAACTTAGAGTGTTAAGTTAAATTCTTTTTTGCACTGGTTTTTTATTTAACAAAGGTCTAAGGATTAGCCAATATCAGTGGATGTGAATTTGAGATTTATCCATCCTATTACGTGCGTCCCCTATTTCCACTTTCAGAGATTATGTGCGAAATGCAAATTGAATTTTATATATGAATGGTAGGCGCACATTTAAAAAGCATGAATCACAGAGCCGCCAAAAGTGGCTCTGTGATTCATGCTTAAGCTAACTTATCAGCCCAATCCTGCTGCAAGCAGGATTGGGCTGATAAGTTCTTTCTCGCGCGGACTGCATATTGACTGATTCGCAGATTTAGTATTCCGCGCAGATGCACTCTTCAACTAAACTTTGGAAATGCTTCAATGAACTTAACGCACTACTCAACGGATTTGCTCAGTTCGATGTAAATCATTAGACAATAATTGCCAATAAAGAAACCTACTGGTTAGAATTGTACTCTAACCAACAGGCCGAAGAACCTCCAGATAAATCTTAAATCGCTTTTAGCGCAGCATCATAATCAGGCTCCTGACCTATAGTCGGAACCAGCTCTGTGTGCTTTACTTTTCCTTGTGGATCAATCACAACAATAGCGCGGGCAAGAAGACCAGTCATACCACCATCGATCATTTCAACACCATAATTTTTAGAGAAATCTTTATTCTTGAAATCAGATAGCGTTAGCACATTGCTAATACCTTCTGCTCCACAAAAACGTTTGAATGCAAAGGGTAAATCTTTTGAAATACAAAGTACTACCGTGTTGCTTAAAGTTGAGGCACGCGTGTTGAACTCACGAACAGAAAGAGCACATACACGGGTATCGATACTTGGAAAAATATTCAGTACGATATTTTTACCTGCAAAGTCTTTTGAACTTGCATCTTTTAAATCGTTTCCGGTTAACGTGAATTCAGGAGCGGAGGAGCCAACAACAGGAAGATTACCATTCGTGTTTACTGTGTTTTCGCCAAGTTTAGTTTGTGCCATTTAAATAATTTTTGGTTTTAAATTGCTAAGGTAACAGAATAGGATTCCTGAATGTTCACATCTGTCCATCGAAAATGATAATCATTTCCAAAGTCATTATTGATTTCCATGAATGGCTATTATATATGTTATTCCTCGTGTACATTGAGTAATATTTTACCGAAACTATGAAGCGATTCTATACATTTTTTTTATGCGTAACAGCTGTTATGGCAAGCGCACAAGTAAGCCCGAAGTTGCAGGCAAAGATTGATTTGCAAGCGAAAGAAATGGAGAGTAAAGTGATTGAGTGGCGCAGACACATGCATCAATATCCTGAACTATCAAATCGCGAAACGAAAACAGCTGCTTATGTAGCAGAGCATTTGAAATCTTTAGGCATCGAAATACAAACCGGTATTGCCAAAACGGGTGTTGTCGGATTATTAAAAGGTGGTAAGCCGGGACCTGTTATTGCATTACGTGCAGACATGGATGCCCTTCCGGTAACAGAACGCAACAGCCTTGCTTTCGCATCGAAAGAGAAAACAATATTCAATGGACAAGAGACTGGTGTAATGCATGCTTGCGGACATGATTCACACGTGGCGATATTAATGGCCGTTGCCGAAATACTTTCAAAAAACAAAAGTGAATTAAAGGGCACAGTGAAATTTATTTTTCAACCGGCAGAAGAAGGTCCTCCTGCTGGTGAAGAAGGTGGTGCCGGTTTAATGGTAAAAGAAGGTGTGCTTGAAAATCCGAAAGTAGATGTGATTTTTGGAATGCACATTCAATCCATTTCTCCATTGGGAAGAATCACTTATCGCCCCGCAGGAATGATGGCTGCTTCGGATTGGTTTACAATTAAAGTAAAGGGAAAGCAATCGCACGGAGCAGCTCCATGGATGGGTATCGATCCTATTGTAGTGAGCGCGCAAATTATTTTAGGACTTCAAACCATTGTAAGTCGTCAAACAGACTTGACAAACGAAGCGGCTGTTATTTCGGTTGGGAAAATAAATGCAGGTATTCGTGAAAATATTATTCCGGAAGAGGCAATCATGGGCGGAACGATTCGGACGTTGGATCCAGACATGCAAAAGAAGATTCATGAAAAAATAAAATTAACGGCAACTAATATAGCTGAGAGTGCTGGCGCAACAGCAGAAGTCATTATTGATAGCAAAACTCCTGTTACCTATAACGATGTTGCGCTAACAGAAAAGATGGTAGCGAGCTTGCAAAAAGCTGCTGGAGCAGAAAATGTAGTTCGTATTCATGCTGTAACCGGTGCAGAAGATTTTGCCTACTTTCAACAAAAGGTTCCTGGCTTTTTCTTTTTTGTTGGTGCAATGCCGCCTGATCAGGATCCAAGCAAAGTACCAGCTCACCACACACCCGATTTTATGATTGATGAGCGTGGATTTATAACGGGTCTGAAAGCCATGTTAAATGTTACATTAGATTATATGTACATGCCGCAGAAATAAGGTAACACTATAAATAGTCCACAGACCACGGTCTACAGTCGACTGTGGTCTGTGGACTATTTTCTTATTCTAAATCCCACCTTCTAAATTCTATATTCTCGGTTCATGCAATACCTTTGTCGGAAAGAAGAGGTGCATGCAGCAAAAACCAAAACATATTGCCATCTGCGGAAATATCGGATCCGGTAAAACCACGTTAGCGGAGAAACTTTCAAAACATTATGGATGGCATGCCATGTTCGAGTCGGTAGAACACAATCCATATTTGCGCGATTTTTATGGTGACATGACGCGCTGGGCATTTCACTTGCAGATTTATTTTTTAAACAGCCGTTTTCGCCAGGTAAATGATATCCGCGAAAGCGAAAGAACAACCATCCAGGATCGAACCATTTATGAAGATGCTTTCATCTTCGCAGCTAATTTGCACAAGAGCGGCCACATGAGCGAACGTGATTATCAGAGTTATCTTGAAATTTTTAACTCGATGATCAACTTTGTAAAAGCTCCTGATATTTTAATCTACCTGAAAGCGGACATACCCAAACTTGTTCAACAAATTGAAAAACGTGGTCGTGATTTTGAATATGCCATACGATTGGATTATTTGAGAAACCTGAACGAGCATTACGAAAACTGGATTGGTAGTTACAAACTCGGCAAGCTTCTGATTGTTGACGTTAACAATCTTGATTTTGTAGAACGTATTGAAGACTTCTCTTTTATTGTGAGTCGAATTGATCTGGAGTTGAATAATCTGTTTAGCAACTAGTTTTCGGAGTCTAGAATTCAATCTTTCCGTCTAACTCATATTACTCATACATCTATTCTTTTGCCTAATTTCAACACGGAATGAAAAAAAGTTCTGGTTTCAAGTTGTTGACTTTGCCTCTCCCGGTGGGTGGCGGTTATGTGTATTTTATTATGAGGCTGTATCGATTCAAGTCCTTTTTTATTATTTGAAATTGAGCCTGTACATGAAGTCATTCTGCACTATTTTATTTATGCTGTTTTGTTTTTCGGTTTATGCACAATTTACCGAATCGGAATACAATGCGAACGATTCTTTGAAAACTTCTTATCTGGATGAACTTGTTATATCAGCAAATAAACTTCCTGAGCAACGCAGAACAGTAGCGCAACAAATTAAACTGATCGGCCCTGCAACCATTCGAACCCTGAATGCACAGAATTCTGCCGACCTCATTTCAAACACTGGTGTAGTGGCAATGCAAAAAAGTCAACAGGGTGGTGGTAGTGCGATGATGCGAGGCTTCGAAGCAAGTCGTGTGCTAATGATGATTGACGGTGTGCGCATGAATAATTTAATTTATCGCGCGGGTCATTTACAAAACATCATTACGATGGACAATAATATTTTAGATCGTGCTGAAATTTTGTTTGGCTCCTCATCAACAGCGTATGGAAGTGATGCGCTTGGTGGCGTTATTCATTTCTACACTCGAAACCCAACGCTAGCACATTCGGGAAAACAATTGAATTTTAATGGTAATGCTTTCTATCGATATGGATCGGTGAATAATGAGAGCACCGCACATGTCGATTTTAATATTGGAGGATCAAAGTTTGCTTCCTTAACGTCATTTACGTTTAGCGACTTTGGAGATTTGCGCATGGGCGAAAAGACCAATTCTGCATTGGATGAACAATTTGGTGTGCGCACCCAATATGCTGTGCGTTCAGACGACAATGCATCGGATGTTCTTGTTCAAAATAGTGATCCATTTGTTCAGAAGTTTAGCGGCTATCGCCAATGGGATATTCTCCAAAAATTTCTTTATCAATCTAGCAAGCGTGTCAGTCATGTATTAAATTTCCAGTATTCAAACTCCACCAACCTTCCACGTTATGATAGATTGACTGATCACGATGGCAGTGGTTTACGATTTGGTGAATGGTATTACGGACCTCAAACTCGGTTACTTGCATCGTATCAACTGAAAGTAAATGAACTTGAATCATTTGCCGATGGAATGACCGCAACAGGAAGCTATCAACAAATAGAAGAAAGTCGTTACGACAGAAGATTCAATAACAACAATCGTAATGAGCGTGTTGAAGATGTAAATGTAATAGCCCTTACCATCGACTTTCAAAAGAAGAATGGAAGAAACAGTTTGCGCTATGGATTTGATAGCCATTTCAACACTTTGAACTCAACGGCACATCGATACAATGTTTCAACCGGTGAGATAACACCACAAAGCACGCGCTATCCGGATGGTGACAACACGATGAATCTAATGTCGCTTTATGGAACGCATACGCTTCAATTTAATGATGAATGGACGTTGAACGATGGTATTCGTGTAGGAGCAAGTTTTTTGCACAGTACCTTTATAGATAAATCATTTTACCCGTTTCCATTTGATGAGGTAAAGCAAAACTATTTAGTGAGTAGTGCTAATCTTGGAATTATTTACACACCAACTTCATGGAAATTTTCCTTTCTGGCCAGCACAGGTTACCGCGCACCAAATGTTGATGATGTTGCAAAAGTTTTTGAATCTTCTCAAGGAAGTGTTGTGGTGCCCAATCCTGATCTGAAGTCTGAAAAAACATTCAATGGCGAAATCAGTATTACGAAATTCTTTGGATCAATCGCAAGACTTGAAGGTACATTCTACGCTACGCAATTTTTTGATGCCATCGTTGTGCTTCCTTCAAATTTTAATGGTGAAGATTCAATCGACTATGACGGCACATTGAGCCGTGTAATGAGCGCGCAAAATAAGGGCAAAGCGTATATCTATGGAAGTAGCATTAGCTTGCGAATTGATTTCACAAAGAACTTTGCACTTACTGCATCTCACAATTATACTTATGGAAGAGTGGTCAATGAAGAAGGACCAGACACACCTCTTGATCATATTGCTCCCGCTTTCGGTCGTGTAGGTTTTCAATACAACACTTCGAAATTCAAGTCGGAATTGTTTGCCAATTTTAGTGCGTGGAAACATTTGGATGACTACAGCTCTAGTGGTGAAGATAATCTACAATACGCAACGGGTGAAGGTATGCCTAGCTGGTATACCATCAACATTCGTGTTTCGTACGATTTAAACAGAATGTTTACACTTCAGGCTGGAGTTGAGAATTTGTTGGATTTACAGTACCGTGTGTTTTCATCCGGAATCAATTCGCCTGGAAGAAATATTTTTGGAACACTTCGAGTTAAATTTTAGATGAAGTTAAGGTAAGTGCCAGCATGACTTCAAGTATAAAATGAGATAAGAATGCTTTGCATCAAGACGTAGAGCATTTTTTTGAAAGTTCTGTTTGGAGAAGAATACTGGGAAATACAAGTAGACGGGAAAACCGGAAAAGTATTTTTGGTTGCATAGCGCCATGCTGATTGGATAGAACACATACACGATGGCTCATCATTAGCGAGTTGTAAAACCATTGTATACTACCCTATCATTGGAGTTAGTGTAAGTATGCTCGCACTTAGCGGATTGTATTTGTGGAATGGACCAAAAGTAATCCGATAGATAAAGTGATTTTGTCAGTTCATCTTATTCGTTAGCTTCGCCACAAATCTATATTGTGATTCAGTTTCTTTCTTTTTCATTTACAACGCTTGATCTTTTTATCATCTACCTGGTAGCCTTGTTTATTGGCATGGCCAAGACCGGAATGCATGGCACAGGTACATTAGCAGTTCCGCTTCTTGCATTAGTTTTTGGTGGACAATCATCAAGCGGAATTCTTCTACCAATTCTTTGTCTCGCAGATGTGCTGGGCGTTTGGTATTATCATCGCCATGCTTCGTGGGAACATTTGAAAAAATTATTTCCGGGTGCTGCGTTAGGTACAGTGCTCGGTACTGTTGTAGGTGGGATGATAGACGATCATGTTTTCAAAATTATTATGGCCGTGATTATTGTGATCAGTGTAGGGATCATGCTTTGGTTAGAACGTGGGCATAAAGAAGATGTGCCAGACTATAAATGGTTTGCTGGATTAACAGGTGTGACTGGAGGATTTACATCGATGGTTGGAAATCTTGCAGGCTCAGTAATGGCGGTTTATTTTCTTTCGATGCGCTTGCCAAAGAATTCGTTCATTGGTACAACGGCCTGGTTCTTTATGGTGATCAATTGGTTTAAAATTCCGTTTCATGTTTTTGCCTGGCATACCATAACATTCGATACATTCTTACTTGATCTAACAACACTCCCGGCCATTGCAATTGGCGCATATCTTGGAGTAGTAATCGTAAAAAAACTAAATGAAAAAACATTCCGCTGGTTTATTATTGGAATGACTTTGGTTGCGGCTGTATTTATGTTGCGATAAACTAAAGATTAGATGATCTCCCTTGAAGTCCACCGGTATGGATCGCAAGAATTGTTGATCCTGGTCTGAAATAGTTTTTCTGAATCAAGTCAAAAATTCCAAGCATCATCTTACCGGTATACACTTGTTCAAGTGGTATGTGATGTTGTGTTTCAAACGAACGTATAAAATCAAGAAGAGATTGAGTTTGTTTTCCGTATCCACCAAAGTGGAAACTTGTTTCTATTCTCCAATTTGATTTGTCGGTGCCAACATATTGCTCAACTTCTTGTTTCAGAAAATCACCACCTTTCAATGAAGAGAATCCAATGATTTGCTTTTGAGTATCCAATCCGGAAATCAATCCTGCTAATGTTCCACCCGTTCCGACCGGACAGCATAAGTAATCGAAATTAACATCAAGTTGTTTTGAGAACTCATTAATACCTTTCACAGCAAGCTCGTTACTTCCTCCTTCCGGGATCATGTAAAAATCACCGAAAGTATTTTGCAGATATTCAATGAACTCAGGACTATCCTTTGTCCGATATGTTTCACGATCAACATAATGAAGTTTCATATTCATCTTTGATGCAAAAGATAATGTAGGATTAAGTGGTAGTGTTTCTTCACCGCGTATAATACCGATGCTTTTCAAATTTAATTCGTGAGCAGCGGCAGCAGTTGAGTAGATGTGATTAGAAAATGCTCCGCCAAATGTGAGAATTGTTTTTTTTTGAAGCTGCTCTGCTTCTTCGAGATTGTATTTCAGCTTCCACCATTTATTTCCTGTAACGAGCGGATGATTTAAATCTTCACGCTTGATAAGCAAACGTAGTCGGGCATCTTTCAACTTTGGATGCTGTATTTCCTGGATAGATGTGGGAGAATAGCTTAACAATATATTTTAATCAGATGTGCTGCAAAACTAATGTAAAGCATACTAAATCTTTGTGAACCCTTGTGTCTTTGTGGCCTGTATTTTTTCGCCACAAAGTCTCGAAGACACAACGAAACACAAAGGAGATTAATATCATTCACTAATTATGTTAGTTTATAAACTAAAATAATTAGTTTTGACTTACATTATGGAAGACGATTATTTCAAAGGAAGAGGGGCACAAATCAAATCGGAAAATAAATTTCTGAAGGCACAATATGTTACGGATCATATTGAAGGACTTGATGAGTCTTTACTTTCAGCACCAACAACACAGATCTTTTACGAGCAAGCCAAAAAGGTAGTCAACAAAGTTACGAGCCCGGATTTGGGTATGATGTATTCACTCAATCCGTATCAAGGTTGTGAGCATGGATGTATTTACTGTTATGCACGAAACACGCATGAGTATTGGGGCTTTAGTGCAGGTCTTGATTTTGAAAGTAAAATCATTGTCAAGAAAAACGCGCCTTCGCTATTAGAGAAATGTATCCTTCATCCAAGTTGGCAACCTGTGCCGATTAGTCTGAGTGGCAACACTGACTGTTATCAACCAATAGAACGAAAATTAGAAATCACGCGAGGGCTTCTAAAAATCTTTGCACAATACCGACATCCGGTTAGCATGATTACCAAGAATAGTTTGATTCTTCGCGATTTGGATTTGCTTAAAGATTTGGCCAGTGAAAATCTTGTACATGTTTATATCTCCATCACAACATTAGATGAAGACTTGCGCAGAAAGATGGAGCCTCGAACAGCAAGTGCAATTAAACGACTTCAAACCGTTGAGACTTTGGCTAAAGCAGGAATACCAGTTGGTGTGATGAATGCACCAATCATTCCTGGATTAAATCATCATGAGATTCCTCACGTATTAAAAGCTGCTGCTGATCATGGTGCACAAAATGTTGGAATGACAATCGTGCGGTTGAATGGTTCAATCGGAAATATTTTTGAAGACTGGTTGCGAAAAAATTTTCCGGATCGGTTTGAAAAAGTATGGCATCAGATCAGTGACATGCACGGAGGGAATGTAAACGATTCACAATTTGGAAGACGCATGCATGGTGAAGGAAACTTTGCAGACTCCATACATCAACTTTATCGTGCATCAAAGAAAAAGTATTTTCTGGGTAGAACGATGCCAGCGTATGATTTGACGAAATTTAGAAAGGGTGGTAATTTGAGTTTGTTCTGATACTGAGAGCATATAAATAAACTAAACCTACTGATTCATTGTTGTGTGCCACCGCCCTGCCCGCGAACTTAATTATGAATGAATCATTCATTGATTTGTTCAATGTCGATTAGCTTTTTTCAAGTAGTCAGAAACCGTATGCGACCGATTTTTCCATCCTCTACGGTGTGGTATCAATCCCGACTTATTATTTTACTAAAATAAGCCAAGAAAGAATTGTTACAATGTAACTGAATACATGGACTGTTAGTAAAATCTTCAATAGTTGAGTTATGGGCAAATGTGCATTTTGTTGTGTTTTCACGCCATAGTAATAAAAGGGAAACTCAACAACCAACGTTATGATGTAAGCTATACCGGTATAGGCAAACATCGCCTGCGGAAAACTACCATTTCTGTAACTCTGAATCATATTTAGTTCAGTGGGGTCAAGCAAAACACTTGATATAATACCTCCGATAATTGCCGATATGTAGTTCGCAACTATAATTAGCTTATAACTGGGATTCTGACTAAATAATTTACTCACAAGAAATGCTTCTAGAAGACCTAGAATTAAGTTCCCTATTACTAATTGATAGAGGAATCCGAATGTCACTGACGTCAAAGAATTTAATAAAATCATTTATTTATTTTGTCAGTCCAACACCTTAGTGATTAGTCAACACTCTTCATGGGGATAACCCAATTGCCGGCAACTAGTGCGTATAAGAGCATTACATTTTTACTCCTCTGCGGTGAAGTACATCCCACAAAGAACGCAAAGCTCATTTTATTTCTTCGAAGCAAAGTGTTTGTAAAAGGCTACAATCGTTTCAATACCCAGCAGGAAATTCTTAATACCGTAGTGCTCATTCGGTGAGTGTATCGCGTCACTATCAAGACCGAAGCCCATCAATACCGTATCAAGACCAAGTTCTTTTTTGAAGAGTGCTACAATCGGAATGCTTCCTCCATCACGTGTTGGAATAGGAGTTTTGCCCCACACTTCTTTAAATGCACTGCTCGCTGCTTTGTATGCTGTTGAATCGGTAGGGGTCACTGCTGGCTCTCCACCATGATGTGCTATTACTTTTACTTTAACTGATTTTGGCGCGAGTGATTCAAAATGTTTTGTGAACAGAGCAGTGATCTCAGAGCTGATTTGATTCGGAACCAATCGCATTGAAATTTTAGCATGGGCTTTTGATGGAAGAACAGTCTTCGCTCCTTCACCTGTATATCCTCCCCAAATTCCATTTACATCCAGTGTTGGTCTGATGCCCGTGCGCTCTACCGTTGTATAACCTTTCTCGCCTTTAATTTCATCAATATCCAAATCCTTTTTATAGTGATCCAAATCGAATGGTGCTTTGTTAATGGCTTCGCGTTGTGCCGCGGTTAATTCAGCTACTTTATCGTAAAATCCGGGAATGGTTACACGCCCGTTTTCATCGTGCAATGAATCAATCATATCGCACAATGTATTTATCGGATTGGCAACAGCTCCGCCATAAACGCCAGAATGTAAATCGCGGTTAGGGCCAGTCACTTCTACTTCCATGTAGCTCAAGCCGCGCAAGCCTGTTGTAATAGAAGGATGATCTAATGATATGATAGAGGTATCTGAAATGAGAATGATATCTGCCTTGAGCTTTGCTTTATTTTCTTTTACGAAGGTCCCCAGGTTATCTGATCCAACTTCTTCTTCGCCTTCTACCATGAACTTTACATTACATGGAAGAAGATTCAACTTCATCATGGCTTCAAATGCTTTCACGTGCATATACACCTGACCTTTATCATCGCATGCTCCACGCGCAAAAATTTTGTCATCTTTTACAACAGGCTCGAATGGAGGAGAGTCCCACAAGTTCAAAGGATCAGCAGGTTGAACATCATAATGTCCATAAACCAAAACGGTAGGTAAGGAAGGATTGATTATTTTTTCTGCATAGACAATCGGGTGTCCTTTTGTCTCGCATATTTCTACACTGTCGACTCCTGCAGCAGTGAATTTTTCTTTTAAATATTCAGCCGCTTTACGCACGTCACCTTTATGACAACTATCAGCACTGACAGAGGGAATCCGAAGCCAATCGAAAAGTTCGGAGAGGAAACGATCTTTGTTTGAGGCAATATAATTTTTAACCATAGGTAAATGAGATAAGGTGCGCAAATTAGTGGAAGGAAATTTAGGGGACAACAGTATGATGAATTATCATTGAGGCTACAAGCTTCAGGCCTCAAGCTACAAGCCTGTTTTCACTTAATAAAAATAGAACTGAATTTCATCTTGAATTTTTTCCATAGTTCTATTGCTTCCCTATTAACAATTAACATTTCACTATTAACTTCAATTCAGAATCCATCGTCTTCTTTCTTTTTCTCTTCTTCTGTACCCTTCTTCTTCTCAGCTGTAGAGCCTTCGTTAAGATCGTAAGGAACATCAATACCATAATACGTTTTACGGAATCTATTGATAAAGGCAAGCGTCTCGTCATCACTACCTGGAATGAAAGCTACTTCTCCCACTTTGGCCTTGCTGGCATTAGTCTTCTTGGAAATAACACTATTCAATTCGGAGTTGGAGGATTGAATCATGAGACGGTTGTCCTCAAAACCGAAATAATACCATGCTTCTGGGGAAGCTTTTATAAATACGTGAAGTACAGGCGCTCCATCTTCTGTTTTTCGAACTTCCATAAAACCTTCGAATGAACCATTAATGTCGGTGCGTCCGATGTTAGACATACCCAAAGTTCCTTCACTAAAAAAGGCTTTTTGTTTTGGAGACCATTTCAGGTTTACATTCGAAAAGACCAATGGCTTGGCGAGTTGGGGTATTGTACCAAGCGAAACATAACCTTGCAGACTTTTTTGTTCATAATCTTTTACGGCACGCTCGCCAATGATGTCTGCAATTTTATATAGTAATTCAGTTTGATCGCCCAGACCTTCGTCAGCACCTTCGTTTTTAATTACATCGGCAATTTGTTTTGCCATCAAATCAAAAGCCTGAACTGGAACATTACTATCAATCATCACGAACGAATTCATTTTGATTTCGTTGGTTTCCATATTGCCTTGTCCGATAGCTGATGCGGTTACATTAAAATCTTTGCCGCCTTTAAAAAGATTGATGGGACCTTCGAAACGCACCTGCATGGTTTCGTCTTTGTAGGCGAATACTTTTCCGGAGAGTTTGTTGCCTGCTGCTTTCTCACGATCCTCAATTTTAAATTCGCGCGAAGCCGTGTCGTAGTATAATGTTCCACTCGGTTGATAGAAATCTTCATCATCCTCATTTTTCTTATCGTTAATGAAAGTGATGTAGAGGTCATTGTCGTTCGAGCCAACATGAAGACCAGCATTCACGCGCTTGCCTTCTTCTGTAACGGCCTTATCAAAATCGATAAGCACTTCCGTTTCGTCTCCGCTTTGTGCGTATCGAATCCACGTATTGTAGTTTTTTATTTTCTTGATATCAAGTTTTACATAACCCTCAAGTTGTAATGCTGGTCGTGTCGCATACATGGTCATGTCGCCCTTATAATACATACCTGCTCCAAGAACGAGATTCGCTTTGTCAATTACCGATCCGGTACCCACGGTCTGCATAGTGGCCAAGGAAGAGTTCTTACGAGATCTTTTTGATTCGTCTGTATTAACAATAGGTTCCAAATGAAAATCGGTCATCTTGATGGCGAATGTGTCACTGAGCAAGTTTACATATTGATAGGTGGCATATCCGGTAAATTGCTTTCGCGAAATAACGTCCACAACACCTTCTGTTAACCGGTGATATCCATTTAAGGTATCCAATACAATGGTTGTATTTTTTAACGTTCCGATTTTTGCATTTTCTAAAATCAATACCTCATTATTCTCGGGTGTGATCTTGGCATCGGCAACAATAATATAGGGTATACCACTTACTTTTAATTGCAGCGTCTTTAAGTCATACTCTGCACGTTCAGCATTGAAGCGCAACGAGTCAAGGTCTTTACGCGTGGTGTAGAAATATGAATTCTCAATAGGTACATCCGGGTCTTTGCTCATGTTGATTTTCTGAGCATTTAAATCCCACCGCATTTTAGGTATAGATGTTTTAAACTGCGCGAATGGAAAATCGATGGCAGCAGTGCCTTCTACTTCCGGACTGATGTCCGCGTAGTTTTGTTCAAGGTTAAACTTCAAGCGAATGTCATTACCAGAAAGTAAGGGCTTTGTCGGATCGGGAGAATTTACTTTGAATCGTGCGTGACGTGCTCCAAATTCTTTTTCTGTAAAACTCATGTTGCGCGAAATCAATTCAGTACCGCGCGTCTCCAATTTACCAGCACCGGCAACGCCTTCTTTTGAAATAGTAACCGTGCCCTGCATCTGTGCAGTCGAATCATAGAAGTTAAAGGGCGCTTTAATGTTTTTCAACTTCATTTGATCCTTCTTCGGATACCACTTCATGTCAAAGTCAGTCAGCGAAGCTTGCGGAAAGGCTATGGCTCCAAATTGTTTCGCTGAAATTTTAGCATTTGTTCCTTTTGCTAAAACAGAATCGGGATAGAAAATAAAATCGGAAGATTGAACAGTAGCTGCCAGATAATTAATTTGACCTGTTCCTCTCAAACCACGATTGTTCATCGTAAGTCCACCTTTTATATTTGCATCACCCTTGTACAGCTGATATCCCCCCTTCGGAATGAGGTGATCAAACCCAAGCGATTTATCGGGCATGGTATGCAACTTCTCTTTAAAGTTTGGAAACATACCACTCGAGACAAACATACCATCGAAGTTAATGGAGCTTGGATCAGCGTCATTTAAACTATCCAGTTTAAATGGAGGTACTACAAAAAACATTGATCGGTCGTATGCACCGCTCAGTACTTCTTCACGATCAAAATAGATTGCACCACCCGTTGTAGCATCCAGTCGTGGATAGTTTGGTATTTTACTTTTTCCCGATTTGTTATTGGCTTTACTAATAAACAATGTACCGGAAGACTTAGAGACATCACCCAAACCTCCGGCAGCAGCTGCAGTAGAGTCAGCACCTACCATTGAGTTGTTTACCTTTCTTCTAATATTTTGACCTTTTGAATTTTTCTCCGTTACATAGAAATTTATGGAGTCGATGTGTGTTAGTGCAATGAAGAAGCTATCATATTTCAGTGTAAATCCTTTTCCGCTAATTTCAAAGTTTCCGGCATTGATCGTACCATCAAATTTAATGTCGCGATTTTGGAGAATGGTAATGATGCTGCTATCCGGTGCAATGCGCACGTTCAACGAGTCACTCACTTTAAATTCTTCAACACCCCGAACGGTCAAGTAACCTTCTTTGAAATTTAATGTAGCATTGGGCAAGCTATCAATGACAGAATGTATTTTCAGATTGTCATAATCCATCTCGCTCAGATTAGCCTTGTACACTGTAATGGCTTTTTCTTTTACATGAATACCATCTGTTTTGGGATTATAAATAATCATTCCCTTCTCACTCAGAAACTGAACAGCTAATTTTATCTCGCGATAATCTTTGCCCGAAAATGTAGTCAGGTCACCTGAATACAAATCGCGAGTTTTATTTTTGAGGCAATACTTTGCAATTAGAGCAAGCGGATGAAAACTAAATCCTTCGCCTTTCATCAATCGGAAATCTTCAGGATCATAAAAGTCTACGGATTCAAAAATAACCGGAACGGTATTTCGATTTCCATCGGTGGTGATATTTAAACTATCGGAAAATAAATCCCAGTTAATTACATCGGCAGCAAAATCAATATTAAAGAAAGTAGCCGAGTAAGGTGTATGCTTCATCAGGCCTTTTTCTTTTTGAATATAAAGTCGTTGCGTACTGTCGGCACCAAAGAAATATTTTATCCGAACAGAAGGATGAATGATGGAGTCATTTTGTTGAGCAATATTGATCATCGCTCTATTCGCAGCAATGGTTGAATCATTAAATTGAAAATCGGCAGAACGCGCTGTAAACTTTTTCTCACCGTTATGTGAAACTTCAAGTGTTGACAAATCGCCAGAGACATTGGCACTTGAGATTTTATTTCCAGTCAACGAAAATCCGCCTCTGAACGAAACATTTTCATCACCAATACCTTGAAGGAGAAGACTGCTTTGAAAAGATTTAAATCGCGGATAACTTGAGGCTACTGAATCTTTTCGTGCTTCCGATTTGAACTCAAACGTACCCGGAACAAAATCAGGTGTTTTGCCTACATAGGTAAGCTTCACCAAATCAGATTTTAATTCAGCCTTAGCCGCGTTGAAGTGATACGCTGCAAATGTGCAGTACACGCTATCGGGATTGAGCCCCGCTGAAGTCCAATCGAAGCGACCTTCATCTCCAACGAATGTATTATCACGAAGCGACATACTTCCTTTAGTACTTTTAAGCCTAGCCGAATCATAGCGGGTAACGAACGTTAAGCTTACGCGATTGAATCGAATTACGGGTCCACTTAATTCGGGTTGGGGAGGAGGATTTGCCCAAAGGGGAGCATCAACATATATGGAATCAATAGGGGCTGGTTCATCCCAGGAACTGTCATCTTCTACTGGTTCTTCCGTTGTCTGTGCAATAGTATCAACGTAGTCAACTGCTACGGGAGGAGCTATATAATCGAACGTGTAGTCGTCATCACTGGCAAAAAGTCGAAAAGTTTTTTCGTAATGCAAGGCATGATGTTCAAAAAAGGAACGACAATTTTGAAAAAATGAATTTGCTTTTGCACTACTCTCATTTTCAATAACCAAGCCGGCAACCCGAAGAAAGGCCGTTACCTTTGAATCGTCTGCCTTTTCTAGTGTTATCGCGTTTGTGATGGCTCCTACATAGTTTACAAGGGATGGTTTAGTACCAAATTTTTTCTTGCGCATCAACCGCACCTGCTTTTGAATACTATTTTGATTGTTGATACCAATACCTTGATTTCCCCAAATGGCTACGAATGATGCCCCAATAGCGGAGGCATCTACATTACGTGTGTTTTCCAAAACAATTCGAACGCTGTCCGGGAAACTGATTAGTACACTGGGTACATCAGGTTTCTTCTGTGCTACAATAGCTGTGGCACCGAACAGAAAGGCGATGAAAAAAATGGCGGTTGATTGCTTCACAAAATCTAAAACCTTGAAATTCGTAAATAATGCGTAAATAAGCTAAATGATACCTTTCTTAAACGATGATGAGCGTCTATTCCTGTTTTTTAGCGAAGTTTTTTCAATGAAAAGGTATGATTCTTTATGCGATTGATTTATTTCCGCGCTCCAATAATTCTGACGAGATTTCCAGCATTGAATTATGAACTTTTCTTTTGATGACCAAAGGCAAATTATACCTCATTCCAACCATCATTGCAGACGATACACAAGCTCTTGTAATACCGGCACAGGTTCGTGAAGCCTTACCAGGCATTCATTATTTCCTTGCAGAAGATGTACGCACAGCCAGAAGGTATTTGAGCAGCTTAAAAATTTATGATTCCATTGAGAGCCTTCAAATAGAAGTTTTGGATAAGGATACACCATTCAACCGACTTGATGCCTTATTTGCCCCGGTGTTAAATGGTCAAAATGTTGGTATTCTTTCTGAATCGGGTTGTCCAGGTGTTGCTGATCCTGGAGCATTGGCTGTACGATTTGCGCATCAACATCAAATACATGTAGTTCCACTGGTAGGGCCATCGTCTATTTTGTTAGCACTCATGGCTTCAGGATTAAACGGTCAGCACTTTGCATTTCATGGTTATCTGCCAATTGAGGCAAAGGAAGCCGCTAAGTCCATAAAAGAATTCGAAAGGGAATCAAAGCAAAAGAATCAAACGCAGATTTTTATTGAGACACCTTATCGTAACAACAATGTATTTACTGTCTTAAAAGCCAACCTGACAGAGAGTGCCTTGCTATGTGTTGCGTCAGATCTTAGCGGTGCAAACGAATTCATTAAAACTCAATCCATCAAAAAATGGAAGGAGAGTCAACACGAATGGAAAAAAGTGCCAACTGTTTTTTTATTCCTGGCATCTTGAGCAGTTGAAACATTTTTGTTTTAAACAATTCAATCTAAATTTGCAGCCTTGAGTTTTTAATCATACCATAAACAAAGACAAGAAAACATGCCTTATTTATTTACATCTGAATCTGTTTCGGAAGGTCATCCAGACAAAGTTGCCGATCAAATTTCTGACGCGCTCATCGACTACTTTTTAGCCTACGACCCCACTTCTAAAGTGGCCTGCGAAACACTGGTTACAACCGGACTGGTAATGCTGGCTGGAGAGGTAAAATCAGAAGCGTATTTGGATGTTCAGGAAATCGCCCGCGAAGTGATTCGAAAAATTGGATACACGAAAAGCGAATACATGTTCGAAGCGGATTCATGTGGTATTCTTTCTGCTATTCATGAGCAATCTCCCGATATTAATCAAGGTGTTGAACGTAAAAAGAAAGAAGATCAGGGAGCTGGTGATCAGGGAATGATGTTTGGGTACGCCACAAACGAAACCGATAATTACATGCCATTGCCTTTAGAGTTGGCGCATCTTTTATTACGTGAACTTTCGGCTATTCGCAAAGAAGGTAAGGTTATGAAATATCTTCGCCCCGATGCAAAATCACAAGTAACCATTGAATACAGTGACGACAACAAGCCCAGCCGTGTTGACACAATTGTGATCTCTACTCAGCATGATGATTTTGCAAAGGATGCTATTATGTTGAAGCAGATTAAAGACGATGTTATCAATATTGTTATTCCGCGGATAAAAAAGCAACTTCCAAAACGAGTTCAAAAACTTTTTGGATCAGAAATTAAGTACCACGTAAACCCAACCGGTAAATTTGTAATCGGGGGTCCGCATGGCGATACAGGTTTAACTGGCCGCAAGATTATTGTAGATACATATGGTGGAAAAGGAGCACACGGTGGAGGTGCATTCTCTGGAAAAGATCCTTCCAAAGTAGATCGTTCAGCAGCATACGCTACACGTCACGTTGCTAAAAACTTAGTGGCAGCAGGGGTTTGTGATGAAGTACTTGTACAGGTAGCTTATGCTATTGGAGTAGCACAACCGGTTGGCTTATACGTAAACACCTACGGCACAGCAAAAGTAAATGTTAACGATGGTGAAATTGCAAAACGCATTGCCAAAATATTTGATATGCGTCCTTACTTCATTGAAGAGCGTTTTAATTTAAGAACACCAATCTATTCTGAAACCGCTGCCTATGGACACATGGGTCGTGAGCCTAAGATTGTGGAGAAAATCTTCAATAAAGGAAAGAAGACTGAGAAGAAAGTGAAAGTGGAGCTGTTTCCTTGGGAGAAACTTAACTATGTAGATCAGGTTAAGAAGGCATTCAAAATAAAGTAATAAAAAAGGGCTCTGAAAAGAGCCCTTTTTTATTTGAGTTAAACCCTTGCTTCACTCAGCTTTGCTTTAAATTTTGTGAGCTGCATCCGCAGAGCATCTGTAGCGAGATCAGTCGCTTCTTCAAATGAACGCGCCTTTTCTGTTGCAAACATTTGTGTTCCTGGAACGCGAAGTTTTATTTCTACCGTTTTATTTTCTGCACCTTCATTATTGAGCCTGAGAAAAACTTCCCCATCAACCAGTCGATCATAAAATGTTTCCAGTTTATTGAGTTTCTTTTGGATGAAATCAATCAACTTTTGATCTGCATCGAAATGGATGGAATGAACTTGTAACTTCATAAGCGTAAAAATTTAAGTTGAACATTAAACTGATCTGGTTTGCATTGCTACAGACCAGCAAGAGAGGTAATCATTTTTTCATAGTGCTACATTTCGTTTAGGATGAGTTTATGCTTTTGGGTGAGCCTGATCAAATACTTTTTTTAATTTCTCCATTGAATTATGCGTGTACACTTGCGTTGCAGCGAGACTGCTATGTCCCAATAAATCTTTTACAGCATTTATCTCGGCACCTTTATTTAACAAATGGGTGGCGTAAGTGTGACGTAAAACGTGTGGGCTTTTTCTTTCGGAAGTTGTATTCTCGCTGAGGTATTTTTTGACGATCCGATATACCATCATCGGGTAGCAAGGTTTGCCATTGTTTGCAACAAATAAAAATCCATGATTCAACTTCACCACTTCTTTGTTCCGGGTTTCCTGATAGCTTTCTATGATAGGAACGATGCTAGATGCAAAAGGGATAATTCTTTCTTTGTTTCTTTTGCCCAATACCTTAATTGTTCTATTGCGCAGGTCAAGTTGATTTTCTTTCAAGTGAATGAGCTCAGATAGACGAATACCGGTGGCATAGAAAAGCTCCAGTATTAATTTATCTCTCCAGCCATCAAGTGTATTGTCAAACACAACCTTATCAAGCATGTTTACCATGTCTCCCTCCTTAACAAATGCAGGAAGTTTTTTCTTTGTCTTGAGAGCGGAGATTTTCAGCATCGGATCTACACTGATAACTTCTTTCTTCATCTGAAATTTATAGAACGATCGCAGACATGCCATTTTTCGATTGACAGAACGAGGATCAATGTCGTGTTCTACCAATTCAATAATCCACGAACGAATAATGCCGTAGGGAGCTTTCTCGATTAATTCATCGGGATATGTCTTTTCAAGAAAATCAGAAAATTGAAGGAGGTCGTTTTGATAGGCCGTAATCGTGTTCGGGCTAACACGCTTTTCAAACTGAAGATAATTCAGAAAGGATTTTATCATTTGCTTCTACACCAAATCCACAGTAGAAGCAATATAAAAAAATAATCCTCTCTTGGAAACACCAAAAGAGGATATGTTGATAGAATGAGGATATTTTGTGAACAACCCTTTACAGGGATTCACAAATGTTATTTAGGATTCGCTTCGTTTAAACGTTGCTGACCTACGTAAGTAGCGTGGATAATTTCTTGTCTTCTGCGGATAGAAGGCTTAGTAAATGAAGTTCTGGAACGCAATTCTTTCAAAACACCTGTTTTTTCAAACTTCTTCTTGAAGCGTTTCAAAGCCTTGTCGATTGATTCGTTCTCTTTTACGTTGATGATTAACATAGTTCTTAATTAGGGTCGCAAATATAGCGCAAGAGCAACCAATTTTCCAAGATTACTTTAAAATAGCTCGTGCAATAACGAGTTTTTGAATTTCTGATGTGCCCTCACCTATAGTACAAAGCTTGGCATCGCGATAGAATTTCTCTGCAGGAAAGTCTTTTATATAGCCGTAACCTCCAAAAATTTGTAGCGACTCATTTGCAGCCTCCACTGCTATCTCGGATGCGTAAAGTTTGGCCATAGCCGATTCCTTTGTCACTTCCAGCCCATTATTTTTAAGGTCACCAGCCCTATAAGTGAGCAAGCTGGCTGCCTCAATCTTTGTTGCCATATCTGCCAATTTGAAGCTGATGCCTTGAAATTTAGAAATCGCCTGGTTGAACTGGTGCCGCTCTTTAGAATAGTTTAAGGCAGCTTCATAAGCACCGGTGGCAATTCCCAGACTCAATGCAGCAATAGATATTCTTCCCCCATCCAATATTTTCATCGACTGGATAAAGCCCTCTCCTTCCTTACCTAACATTTGAGATTTACGCACCCGGCAGTCTGAAAAGATTAACTCCGCAGTTTCTGAAGCACGCATACCTAACTTATTCTCCTTTTTCCCCGAAGAAAACCCAGGAGTTCCTTTCTCAATGATGAATGCTGTCATTCCGTGAGAGTCACCAACTTCCCCGGTGCGAACGATGACAACTGCAACATTGCCCGATCTTCCATGGGTGATGAAATTCTTTGCACCATTGATTACATAATGGTCTCCATCCTTTATAGCTACGGTTTTCATGTTACCAGCATCAGAACCGGTATTTGGTTCAGTTAACCCCCAAGCCCCTATCCATTCGGCTGTTGCTAACTTGGGTAAATAATTACTCTTCTGTTCTTCAGATCCAAATTGAAGAATATGATTCGTGCAAAGTGAATTATGAGCAGCCATCGACAAGCCAATTGAACCGTCAATTTTAGATATTCCAACAAGTGCTGTTATATATTCCAAATAGCCAAAGCCCGCTCCACCATATTCCTCTGGAACCAGAATGCCCATTAATCCAAGATCGCCCATCTTTTTAAAAAGTGCGATAGGGAATTCTTGAGACTCATCCCATTTCATAATGTTAGGCAGGATCTCTTTTGTGCCAAAATCATGAACCATTTTGGCAATCATGTTTTGGTTTTCGGTTTTTTCAAATGACAGTAAACCAACTTGTTCGTCCATTAATTTCATAGAGTAGGAATTTGAATTGCAATATTAAGAGATAAAAGTGAAATAATAACGAATGTTAGTTTGCTAGGCATTAATTATATTTTAATCAAGTATTTTAGTCCGAATCGACATTTTAGGATTTGCATGACTTGAAAAGCATTATTTTCGCAACTTCTAAAAACCCATAAACATGAAAATAGCTGTAGTTGGCACTGGCTATGTTGGTCTTGTTACTGGAACCTGCTTCGCTGAAACAGGAAACACCGTAACCTGCATTGATATAGACAAGGAAAAAGTAACAAAACTCCAATCAGGAAAAATCACAATCTATGAGCCCGGGCTTGAGCAATTGTTCGAGCGAAACGTTAAGCAGGAAAGACTTTTTTTTACAACGAATCTGGAAGAAGGGATTCGCGATGCAAAAGTTATTTTTCTTGCTTTACCTACGCCTCCTGGCGAAGATGGCTCTGCCGATTTAAAATATATCTTAAAGGTCTCCGATGATTTAGGTTCTCTATTAAAGGACTATACTGTTATTGTAGATAAAAGCACAGTACCGGTAGGGACAGCTGATAAAGTAAGAGACAGAATATCAGCTCATGCAAAAGTTGTTTTTGATGTTGTTTCAAATCCTGAATTTTTGCGTGAAGGTGTTGCCGTTGAAGATTTTATGAAACCAGAGCGTGTGGTTATCGGAACCAGTTCGCCACAAGCACGCAAAGTAATGGAGACTTTATATGCACCGTTTGTTCGCCAGGGTAATCCATTAGTTTTTATGGATGAGCGTTCTGCAGAATTAACCAAGTATGCCGCCAATGCTTTTCTCGCAACGAAGATTTCATTTATGAATGAGATCGCCAATCTATGCGAAATGGTGGGGGCTGATGTTGACTCTGTCCGCAAAGGGATTGGTACCGACAGCAGAATTGGTAAACGTTTTCTCTTTCCAGGTATTGGTTATGGAGGAAGCTGCTTTCCAAAGGACGTTCAAGCGCTGGCCAAATCTTCAGATGATGCAAAGTATGATTTCAAAATCCTCAAAGCTGTAATGGAGGTTAACACTTTACAGAAAACGAAACTCATACCTCATATTAAGAAGTTTTTTAATGGAAACTTGAAAGGCAAAACGATTGCCATGTGGGGGTTGTCTTTTAAACCACATACTGATGATATTCGCGAAGCACCATCTCTTTATAACATTGAAGAACTGTTGGCTGAGGGCGCTATCATTAAGGCACATGATCCGGAAGGAGCTGAGAATGTTAAGAAATTAATCGGGGATAAGATTCAATACTGCGACACACCATATGAATCAGCTGAAAATGCTGACGCCATATTCATTGCTACGGAGTGGCCGGAGTTTCGAACACCTGACTTCGAAAGACTCTCTTCGATCGTAAAGCAAAAAGTAATTTTTGACGGAAGAAATCTTTATGATCTTGAAGCAATGAAAGAACTTGGATACTCATATTTTAGTATTGGAAGGGAGGTAGTTAATGGCTAAGCAACGCGTTTTAATTACTGGTGGTGCTGGTTTTCTTGGATCGCATTTATGTGATCGGTTTTTAAAAGAAGGGTTTCACGTTATCGCAATGGATAATTTGATAACCGGTGATCTTCGAAACATTGAACATCTTTTCAAGCAGGAATCATTTGAGTTTTACCATCAGGATGTCTCTACATACGTGCATATACCAGGTGAACTTCATTACATCCTTCACTTTGCTTCACCAGCGAGCCCAATTGATTATCTTAAAATTCCGATTCAGACCCTTAAAGTGTCTTCATTAGGAACACATAATCTACTTGGCTTAGCACGTGCTAAGAAAGCAAGAATACTTGTTGCATCTACATCCGAAGTGTATGGTGATCCATTGGTACATCCACAGGTAGAGGAATATTATGGTAATGTAAATCCGATTGGTCCTCGTGGAGTTTACGATGAAGCCAAGCGTTTTCAAGAGGCAATTACAATGGCCTACCATACCTACCATAATGTAGAAACAAGAATCATCAGAATATTCAATACCTATGGGCCTCGCATGAGACTAAATGATGGTCGCGTATTACCAGCATTTATCGGGCAGGCCTTGCGTGGTGAAGACCTTACCATTTTTGGGGATGGTTCTCAAACTCGTTCATTCTGTTATGTTGATGATGAGGTGGATGGTATTTATAAATTGTTAATGTCCAACTATCACTTGCCAGTGAATATTGGAAATCCGGATGAGATTAGTATTCTGGATTTTGCTCAGGAGATAGTTAAGCTTACAGGAACAACCCAAAAGGTAATATGTAAACCTTTGCCTCAAGATGATCCGAAGCAGCGTAAACCGGACATCACGAAAGCAAGAGAAATACTAGGTTGGGAACCAAAAGTATCCCGTTCGGAAGGATTGAAAATTACATACGAATACTTTAAATCATTGCCGAAGGAGGTCCTTTTCCAAAGAGACCACAAGAACTTCGAAAACTATATTCGATAAATTATTCTCATGACGAACAGAAAAATTATCATTACTGGTGGGGCAGGTTTTATTGGTTCACATGTGGTGCGTCTGTTTGTTACCAAATATCCTGCGTACGAAATCATCAATGTTGATAAGCTCACGTACGCAGGAAATCTTGAAAACCTTAGGGACATTGAGAAGAGTAAGAATTATCATTTTGAAAAGGGGGATATACTGGATGTAGAATTCCTAAATCAGGTTTTCAAAAAGTATAATGTAGATGGCGTTATTCATTTAGCAGCAGAGTCTCACGTAGACCGTTCGCTTCATAATCCAGCGGAGTTTGCCATGACCAACATCATTGGCACCATCAATTTACTGCGTGCTGCCTATGCATATTGGAATGGAAATTTTACGGATAAGTTTTTCTATCATATCTCAACTGATGAAGTATACGGATCCGTAGATCACGGTTCATATTTCACGGAAGAATCGCAGATCGATCCACAATCTCCATACTCTGCTTCTAAGGCCAGCAGTGATCATTTCGTTCGTGCGTTTCATAATAGTTATGGTTTGCCGACAGCAGTAAGTCGGTGCTCCAATAATTATGGGCCATATCATTTTCCTGAAAAGTTAATTCCGTTGATGATCAACAACATCATTCAACAAAAACCTCTTCCGGTTTATGGAAAGGGAGAAAACATTCGCGATTGGTTATTTGTAGAAGATCATGCAGCGGCTATTGATGCGATTTTTCATAAGGGAAAAGCGGGTGAAGTCTATAACATTGGAGGCAACAACGAGTGGACCAATATTGATTTGGTGCATTTACTTTGTCGTATTATGGATCAAAAGCTAGGACGCGAAGATGGCACTTCTGCCAAGTTGATTACTTATGTAAAAGACAGACCCGGACACGATTTGCGTTACGCGATCGATCCATCCAAACTGATAAGCGAAACCGGATGGCGTCCGGAGGTCACATTTGAAGTAGGATTAGAAAAAACGGTTGATTGGTATCTCGCCAATCCGATTTGGCTTAAACACGTTACCTCAGGTGAATACATGAAGTATTACCAGACTATGTACAATTAGTTAAGTGTTTAAGGGATTGGGTATGGAAGTGTTCAACTAAGAAACTTCGCACTACCTTTGTATCACAGGAACACAAAATATCAATACACATGAAAGGCATTATTCTCGCAGGCGGATCGGGTACAAGATTACATCCGTTAACGATCGCAGTGAGCAAACAACTTATGCCGGTGTATGACAAGCCAATGATTTATTATCCGTTGTCGGTATTAATGATGGCAGGCATTAATGAAATCCTTATCATTTCTACGCCTCATGATATGCCATCGTTTAAGAAATTATTGGGTGATGGAAAATCCATCGGATGCTCATTTACCTATGAAATTCAACCCAGCCCGGATGGACTTGCACAAGCTTTTGTAATAGGCGAAAAATTTATTGGTAAGGATAAAGTAGCCTTGATTTTAGGTGATAATATTTTCTATGGATCAGGCATTCAGAAGATATTGCAATCTAATGTAGACCCTGATGGTGGTGTTGTGTTTGCGTACCACGTGACCGATCCGGAACGCTATGGTGTGGTGGAATTCGACTCAAATAAAAAAGCGATTTCAATTGAAGAAAAGCCGGCAAAACCAAAATCAAATTATGCTGTGCCCGGATTATATTTTTACGATAACGAAGTAGTTTCCATTGCAAAGTCACTGAAGCCAAGTGTGCGTGGTGAGCTTGAAATAACCGATGTAAACAATTCGTATCTAAAGCGTGGCAAATTAACGGTCGCTCCTTTAGGTAGAGGAACTGCCTGGCTCGATACCGGTACTTTTGATTCATTGATGCAGGCCTCCAACTTTGTTCAGGTAATTGAACAGCGCCAAGGCCTCAAGGTTGGCTGCATTGAAGAGGTAGCCTATCGCATGGGCTTTATTACAAAAGATCAACTGACGTTACTTGCTAAGCCCCTTGAAAAAAGTGGTTATGGCGCGTATCTCAAAAATTTGCCTGAGTAAACTTAGTAGGTTCTCTTTCTTTTTTGGATGATTAAACTTAGAGTCTTTTATTCTAAGAACTAAGATCAAATAAGGTAAACGTCTGGGAAAGCCTGCGCGATTTCTGTAGAAATCATTCGGTCTTCCTATCCAAATTTTGCGTTCGACTAAAAAAATTCTATTTTTGCCTCACTTTTGTGGAAGATTCTTCGAGGGGACGAATAAGTCCCCTCTTTGTTTTTAGAGTTTTTTGGATGGAAATAGCTGAAGAGATACGGAAAATTGCAGAAAGCAAGCTTGCTGACCCAAGCCATTTTGTGGTGGATGTTATCGCCTCGCTCACAAAAATCCCACGAAGAATTATGGTAATCCTGGATGGTGACACTAGTATAACCATCGATGATTGCGCCAATCTTAGCCGCGAACTTTCTGGAGTATTGGAAGAAAACGGATTGGCAGGCGAAAACTATTTGTTGGAAGTTTCGACCCCAGGTCTTGATCATCCACTGAAATTAAAGCGCCAGTATAAAAAGAATATCGGACGTAGTGTAAAAGTGAAGGTTCAAGATAAGCAGGTGGAGGGTAAACTGACTTCGGTAACGGAAGATGGGATTACACTGAGCCAGGAAATAGGTAAAGGGAAGAAGAAGGAAATACAAACTGTAGCAATACAGTTTTCAGAAATCGAAAAAACTTTTGTGTTAGTAAGTTTCAAATAAACAGTACCATGGATGCACATGAATTAATTCAGTCGTTTGCTGAATTCGCCAAGCAGAAAAATATCGACCGTCCTACCATGATCAGGATTTTGGAAGATGTATTTCGCAACATGATAAAGAAGAGGTTTGGTTCGGATGAGAAATTCGACATCATCATCAACTCGGATAAGGGAGATTTGGAAATCTATCGCTTCCGTGAAATTGTTGACGATGATTCAGAAGACATCTGGGATTTCGATAAGATAACCCTTACCGATGCCAAGAAAATTGAGCCTGATTTTGAAGTGGGTGAAGAAGTATCCGAACAGATCTACATTGAAGATTTCGGACGAAGAGCAGTAACAACAGCGCGTCAGACGTTGATTCAAAAAGTGAAGGATCTTGAAAAAGATTTGATCTATCAGAAATATAAAGACCTCGTAGGCGAAATTATCGCTGGTGAAGTATACCAGGTGTTAAGCCGGGAAGTATTATTAACTGATGCTGAAGGAAATGAAATCGCTATTCCAAGAAGCGAGCAAATCCAGAAGGATCGCTATCGCAAAGGAGAGAACGTTCGCGCAGTAGTACATAAGGTTGAAATGGTAAATGGTAATCCAAAAATCATTTTGTCTCGTACATCACCTGTTTTTATGGAACGTTTGTTCGAACAGGAAGTACCCGAAGTTGATGATGGATTAATCACGATAAAGAAAGTAGTTCGCGAACCTGGTGAGCGTGCAAAGGTTGCCGTAGAATCATACGATGATCGTATTGATCCGGTAGGAGCTTGCGTAGGTATGAAGGGTTCTCGTATTCACGCTATCGTGCGTGAATTGCAAAACGAAAACATTGACGTTATCAACTTCACGGAAAATCTTGAGCTCTTTATTCAACGAGCATTGAGTCCTGCGAAAGTGGTATCGATAAAAGTAAATAAGGAAAGTGGTCGTGTGGCGGTTTATTTAAAACCAGATCAGGTTTCGCTAGCCATTGGTAAGGGGGGATTGAACATCAAGCTTGCAAGCCGGTTAGTGGGTTATGAAATTGACGTATTCCGTGAGTTAGCAGAAGGACAAGAAGAGGAGGATGTTGACTTGAGCGAATTCTCAGATGAGATTGAAGCATGGGTGATCACCGAATTGAAACGTATCGGTTTAGATACAGCCAAGAGTGTATTGGCATTGTCGAATGAAGAATTAGTAAGACGCACCGATTTGGAAGAAGAAACAGTAGAGAATGTATTTGCTGTGTTGCGCAAGGAGTTTGAATAGAAGGTATGTGTGATGAATAAAGTGATCTAACGTTAAGATCACGTTAAATTCAGGAGCACTATCGAAATTGATTTTAAAGTCGTTAAAAAACAGGGATATTTGAGTATGTCAGAGGAAAAATTGATAAGGCTGAGTCAGGCGGCAAGAAAGCTCAATGTGGGCCACAACACCATCTTGGACTTTCTGCATAAGAAAGGTTTTGAGGTGGAAAATAACCCCAATGCTAAGCTTACGCCCGAGCACATCACCCTGCTATCGAAAGAATTTGCATCCTCTGCAACAGAAAAACTGGAAGCATCTGGTTTGTCTATTGGCACAAAGCACGTTGACCTAAAGGTTGCCGAACCAGAAATCGAAGTGGCAAAAAAACGCCTCGATGAAGAAGAAAGCATCATGATTAAAAACTTAGGGTCTTCTCCTAAGGTAAAAGAAGAACCCAAGCCGGAAAAGGTAGTGCCAGAAAAGGCGAAGCTTGAAGGAATAAAAGTTCTTGGTAAAATTGAGTTGGAGAAAAAGCCAGCGGCAAAAGTAGCAGCAGAAACCAAGACAGAGGAGAAAGCAGAACCGGAAAAGAAAACCGAGAAAGCGAAAAATGTAGAGGAAACAAAAGTTGAAGAAATTGTTGCTCCGGTTGCTGAAATTAAAACCGAAAAGACAGTTGTTCCTTCAGCGGTTGTTGAGCCAATAGCAGAAAAATTGCCCGAGCAAGAACTGATCAAAGCGAAAGCGGATCGCCTTCAAGGCTTGAAAGTATTGGATCGGATTGAGTTGCCTGCTGATAAAGAAAAGAAAGCTCCGGTAGCTTCTTCCGATATCCGAAAAGACAATTCTGGCAAACGTCCGAGAAAACGAATCGCAGGTCCTGATAATCAAAATCAAGGACAGCAACAACGTCCAAATAGTGGAGGTCAACACGGTGGTGGACAAGGACAGCGTCCGCAGCAAAGTGCACAACCACAACGCGGTAGGACAGGGCCACCAGCTCGTGTTCAGAAAGCAGAGCCTACGGAAAAAGAAATTCAGGATCAAATCAAAGCGACACTTGCTAAGTTAAGCGGTGGAACGAAGAAGGCAACGGGTGCCAAATACAGAAGAGAAAGACGTCAGGCACATACAGAAGCGCAGGAGCAGCAAATGCTTCAGGATCAGGAATCATCAAAGGTATTGAAGGCGGCAGAATTTATTTCAGCCAACGACTTAGCTTCGATGATGGACGTTTCGGTGAACGATGTAATCTCTACTTGTTTAAGTTTAGGGATGTTCGTTTCAATCAACCAACGTCTGGATGCCGAAGCGATTACGGTTATTGCTGATGAGTTTGGCTTTGAGGTACAATTCACTTCGGCTGACGATGAAGCGAGCATTGAAGACAACAAAGACAACGAAGAAGATTTACTTCCACGGGCACCGATTGTAACCATCATGGGTCACGTAGATCACGGCAAAACTTCCTTGCTCGATTATATTCGAAATACAAAAGTAACGGCATCAGAAGCTGGAGGTATCACGCAGCACATTGGTGCGTATGATGTAATCACAAAGAGCGGACATAAAATTGCATTCCTAGATACACCAGGTCACGAAGCCTTCACGGCTATGCGTGCTCGTGGTGCGAAACTTACGGATATAGCGATCATCGTTGTTGCGGCTGATGATGATGTAATGCCTCAAACAAAAGAAGCAATCAACCATGCGCAAGTTGCTGGTGTTCCTTTGGTAATTGCAATTAATAAGATGGATAAGCCCGGAGCGAATCCACAAAAAATACGCGAGTCGCTTTCTAAACTCAACATCCTTGTTGAAGACTGGGGCGGAAAATATCAGGTACAGGAAATTTCCGCGAAGTCAGGAGCGGGTATTGAAGACTTACTTGAAAAGGTATTGTTAGAGGCCGAAATATTAAACCTGAAAGCGAATCCAAATAGAAATTCTTCGGGTTCAATTATTGAAGCATCGTTGGATAAAGGTCGTGGTTATACAACCACTATCATGGTGCAAAACGGAACGCTCCGCGTAGGAGATGTGATGTTGGCCGGTGCAAACTATGGTCGCGTGAAAGCGATGTTTGATGACCTCGGAAAGAAAGTTTTAGAAGTAGGTCCATCAACTGCCGTTCAGATTTTAGGATTGGATGGAGCGCCACAAGCGGGTGAGAAGTTTACCGTAATGGAAACCGATCGTGAAGCACGCGAAATGGCAACGAAGAGAAGTCAATTATTGCGTGAGCAAAGCATCCGTACGAAGAAACACATTACGCTGGATGAAATTGGAAGACGTTTGGCGATTGGAAGTTTCAAACAATTGAATGTGATTGTGAAAGGCGATGTGGATGGTTCTGTTGAAGCGTTATCCGATTCATTGTTGAAATTGTCTACACCAGAAGTTCAGGTGGCGATCATTCACCGTGGCGTTGGTCAGATTTCTGAATCCGATGTATTGTTGGCTTCGGCATCCGATGCGATCATCTTAGGATTCCAGGTTCGACCTTCTACTGCCGCACGTAAGGTAGCCGATAACGAAGAAATCGAAATCCGTCTCTACTCAATCATCTACGATGCAATTGATGAAGTGAAAGCCGCGATGGAAGGTATGTTGGCACCACAAACTGAAGAAGTAATTGTGGGTAACGTTGATGTGCGCGAAGTATTTAAGGTTACGAAAGTTGGAACCATCGCAGGATGTATGGTGACCGATGGTTCGATCAAGCGTAGTAATCCGATCCGTCTTATACGCGATGGAATTGTAGTATACACTGGTAAGATTGGTTCGTTAAAACGCCATAAAGATGATGCATCAGAAGTGAGAACTGGTTTCGATTGTGGTATCCGCATCGATGGATTCAACGATATGCAGATTGGCGATACAATTGAAAGTTACGAACAACGCGAAGTGAAGAGAACACTTTAAGTTCTTTGATATATAAAAGGAAGCCTGATCAATTGATCAGGCTTTTTTGTTTTCGTCAGGATCGGTTAATCAAGAGGTTGAGATCGTGAGCCTTCAGATTATCGAGTTTAAAAACTTGTTGTTTGCTACAGTTTGATTTTGCTTTGGTCTTCAGCTGGAATTAAGCTAAATTGTCTACAGCTTGATCGCATGAAGAACAATTTGATTTTTATTTTTCTTCTCCTTTCTGCCTTGCGTGGTGTTTCGCAAAGCGCGAAAGAGTTTTTAAAAAATGGGAATCAGCAATACGAAGCAAAGGATTACACCAATGCGCTGAAGACATATAAGGATGGACTCAAACGTTATCCTGAAGATGCGCGACTGAATTTAAAAACAGGACTTGTCTATCTCTCGCTTCCCAATAAATCGGAATCACTGCTGTATCTTCAGAAGGCGTTTACATTGGATTCTTCCGTTGATGAGAATATTTATTATTACTTGGGCCTATCCTATCAAAGCAACAAACAATATAAAAGTGCAGAGCGATTTTTTGAAGAGCATAAGCTGAGAAATAAAAAGCAAACCGCTTTCATGGATAAGAAAATCCGCCAAAGTCAGTTTGCTGATTCGTTGACGCGTATTCCAACCAATGTTGTTGTTGAGAATGTTGGTAAATCAATTAACTCTGCCTTTCATGAATATTCTCCATTGGTGTCGGCCGATGGCAATACCATGATCTTTACATCGAACAGACCAGATGAAAAAGCTGGTAGCGCCTTTACTAAATTTGAAGATATTTATATTTCCAAGCGCGTAAACGGTGAGTGGAGCAAGCCGGAAAAGATTAGTCCGAACATCAATATTAAATTTAATGATGCCGCTGCCTCGCTTTCTCCTGATGGAAAAACATTGGTGTTGTATTATGAATATGGCGGAGGAGATATTTATGTATCGAAATCCGATGGTAGTGGATGGACAAAGCCTACACCTTTAAATAAAAATATTAACACACCAAACTTCTGGGAGACGTCTGCCTTTCTGACCAATGATGGTCAGAAACTTTACTTCACGAGCAACCGTCCGGAAGGACTTGGTAACCTGGATATCTATGTAAGTGAAATGGAGCAAACCGGAGATTGGGGGAAAGCAAATAATCTTGGACCCACTATCAATACAGAAGGAAGAGAAGATTCACCCGCTGTTGATGACGATGGTCGAACACTGTTCTTTTCATCAGACGGACATCAAACGATGGGAGGAATGGACATCTTCAAAAGTGATTTTAAAGATGGCAAATGGCAAAAGCCAGTTAATATGGGCTATCCAATAAATTCAGTTGAAGATGATAGCTTCTTTGCTTTCTCA
>JANODK010000158.1:0-56365 GCA_031412655.1 Chryseolinea sp. | reverse complement strand
AAAGGGATTGTCATTGGAACAGTAGGCAACAGTGGCGGATCAATTGCTCCTCATTTACATTATGAAATTATTCGCGATGGAAAGCAAGTTGACCCTGCTCCTTATTTATTAGAAGGAATATCGACATCAGAACATAGCCAGTTGCTTGCACTCAGTAAAAAACAAAACCAATCACTTGATTGATGGGGAAAATTAACTATCGATATAACCCTGCAACCTGCAAGTACGAACCCTGGTATTCAAAAGGTAAAGTGCTGAGAAATCGTGTTTTGATTTTCTTATCCCTCTCTTTTACGTTGACATTATGTTGCTTCGGATTTTATCGCAGTTACTTTCAGTCGTTTGATGAATTTGTGTTAACCGAAAAAAATCAAACCTTAAAAGTAGAGTGGCAATTCTTAACCGATCGAATTGCAAAAGCTAATGCAGAGTTAAGTCACTTGATTGATAAAGACGACAATAACTATCGTGTCATATTAGATACCAACCCTCTTTCACCTGAAGTACGTCAAGCCGGTGTCGGAGGTAGTTTGAAATTTAACAAAGAAGAAATTCAAAACAGTGCATTGGTCTTAGAAGGATATACCGAACTGGAAAATCTGAAACACGAACTTTCTGTTGAAGTTCAATCCTTTGAAGAACTCAACCACATGTTGGATGAGAAAATAAAAATGTGGGCAGCCCGCCCGGCCATTCAGCCCATCAACAACAAACAGTTGATACAGCTGCGCATGACCTACGGATCTCGCTTCCATCCCATATTCCATATCTACAGACCACACAAAGGACTTGATTTTGCTGCTGAAAAAGGAACACCGGTTTACGCAACTGGTGATGGCAAAGTGATCATGGAATATTTTTCAGAAACTTACGGAAATGTGATTTACATCGATCATGATCATCGTTTTGAAACTCGTTATGCTCACCTCAATAAATTTGCAGTGCAACCAGGCGAGCTTGTAAAAAGAGGTCAGGTAATTGGTTATGTAGGAAATACAGGCACTTCTGTTTCAGATCATTTGCATTATGAAGTTCTTTTCAATGGTCAGCACGTTCATCCCATCAACTTCTTCCAGCGCGATTTGAGTAATAAGGAGTATGAGAAGTTGATTAAACAAGGCAGCGAACACACTGATCCGTTAGACTAAATTAATTTTTAAGAGAGCAGTGCTTCAGCAGGAACACCCAGTTCACGATGAAATAGTTGAGCCAGTTCCATTGTTAAGGGCTTCTTTCTATTCAGCACAGCTGAAACATATCCTTTAGATCCAAACTTCCCAACAAGGTCTTTGTTCTTCAAACCTTTCTGATTCATCTTAATCTTAATTGCCTCAATTGCGTCTGGAGCAGGAATAGGATAATTTTTATCTTCATACTCCTGAATGAGTAATAAGACAACTTGAAGATCCTCACCCTCTGCTGAGTTTAATTTCACTTTCTTATCGAACATCTCATCTACCCATTTTAAGTAGTTTTCATATTCCTTTTTTGTTTTGATCGTCTTTAGTTTCATTTCTTCTTAAATTTTACAGTCTTAACTTCTATCGCATCATATTCTGAATGCGTGCCAAACCATTTAATTTGAATTACCTTAAAATCAAATACCACTCTCACCACCAATCGATATTTATTTCCAACGATATTAAAAGCGATACGATCATCACCTACTAAACTTGCATGACCGTATTTACTTTTTAGTTCTTGAAAGCTTCTGAAATTCTGATTTAGCATTTCATAATACCATTCCCACAGCGCATTAGCAGCATCCGGATACTGGCTGGCATATGCCAATAAGGTTTTGCGGGCGATAATATTAAACACAAACAAAATTAATAAAGTTTTCTAATAGAAAACTTTATACCAAAAACATTTAGGTTAAATGACAGCTTGAGTTCCACTCAAAATCTGCTTTCTTTGCAGTCGATTTTCAAAAAGCAGATACACGACATGCGTTTTCTTATAGTATTCGGGTTTTCACTCCTTATTCCACTTCAAGCACTAACGCAATCAAAAAAAGATACTCTTACCATTATTGGTGTGGGCGATATTATGATGGGGAGTAACTATCCTAATAATATGTTGCCTCCAAACGATGGAGCATTTCTGCTGAAAGAAGTAGAGCCAGTCTTAAAAGATGCGGATGTTACCTTCGGGAATCTTGAAGGCACTCTATTAAACGATGGCGGAACAGCAAAGACCTGTCGCGATCCAAAAGTGTGTTATGTATTTCGCACGCCAGTGGTCTATGTTCAAAATCTTTTGAATGCCGGTTTTGATATGATGAGCCTGGCCAATAATCACGCAGGCGATTTTGGTGAAACAGGCAGGAGGAGTTCAATTAAAACATTAGAAGAAGTAGGTATCAAACATGCCGGCCAGATTACACATAAATTCACGGTCTTCGAAAAAGATAGTATCCGATATGGCCTTGTCGCATTCGCACCCAATAGTGGATGTGTGAGCCTGAACGACCTTGAAGGCGCACGAAAACTTGTACTGCATCTCGATTCCATTGTTGATGTTGTTATCGTTTCCTTTCATGGTGGAGCAGAAGGTGCTCAATATCAAAACGTACCGCGCAGAAACGAACTCTTTCACGGAGAAAACCGTGGCGATGTTTATAAATTTTCACATACTTTAATCGATGCCGGTGCTGATATTGTATTTGGACACGGTCCGCATGTAACACGAGCAGTTGAAGTATATAAGGATCGCTTCATTGCGTATAGCATGGGGAATTTTTGTACCTACCGGGGAATTAGTGTGGCAGGTATCAACGGGCTTGCTCCTATTGTAAAAGTTTACACAACGACTAATGGCAAGTTTCTGCAGGCAAAAATTACACCTACCTATCAAACTTACGGTTCTGGCGTAAAGATTGATCCTCAAAATCAGGTCATTAAAAAAATTCAGGAGCTCACTAAAAAAGATTTTCCTGAAACAAAAATTCGCATTGCCGAAAATGGTTTAATTACTTATCTTGTTCCATAACATGGCGTATAAAGAAAAAGAAATCGAAAAACTTTACTTCTCTATCGGAGAAGTTTCAGAAATGTTCAGTGTTGCTCCATCCCTCATTCGTTTTTGGGAATCTGAGTTTGAAATTATCAAACCAAAGAAGAACAGAAAGGGCAATCGTCAGTTTACTAAAGAGGATATTGACAATGTACGCACCATTTACCATCTGGTAAAAGAAAAAGGCTTCACCTTACAAGGAGCAAAAGAGATGTTGCGCAACGATTCGCAATCGGTGAAAGATAAAATGGACATGATGGACTCGTTGAAACGTGTTCGCACGTTTATGGTGGAGTTGAGAGATCGGTTGTGATGGAGCAGTTAGAAGTTAATCGTTAACTGTTAATCGGAATTTAGTTAAGCGTTCAAGTTTGAGGTTACAGGTTTAAAGTTTTGAGTTGTGCGCCATTCTAAATTCTAACTCCTAAATTCTATATTCTTAAAACTCAAATACCCAGATATAAAATATTCAAACTCGTTGATTCGCAATGGATCGTATTTCATTATTAGCGTTACATTTTATTCCCGGCATTGGTGATTACACCATTCGCCAATTGATAAGTTATTGTGGATCAGCTGAAAAAGTTTTTAAAACACCCAAAGGCAAGCTTCTGAAAATTCCGGGCATTGGTTTGGTGACTGCCGAATCCATTATAAAAGGAAAACCATTTGAAAACGCAGAGAAGGAACTGAAGCGAGCAGAGAAGGAAGAAGTCACCCTCCTGTTTTATACTGATAAAAATTATCCTTCGCGCTTAAAACAAGTTAGCGATGCTCCTTCCCTGCTTTATGTAAAAGGAAATATTGATTTTGAGAATTCAAAAACAGTGGCCATTGTCGGCACACGTAAATCAACTGACTACGGAAAAAATTGTGTCGAAGAATTAGTAGAAGCATTGGTTCCTCACCATGCATTAATCATCAGCGGACTTGCTTATGGCATCGACATTCAGGCACATAAGCAAGCCTTAAAAAACCAACTGCCTACTTTAGGCGTGATGGGAAGTGGTATGGATATTATTTATCCGGCAGCGCATAAAGAAACGTCAAAGAAAATGCTTTCCCATGGCGGACTAGTGACAGAAAATCCTTTCGGCACAAAACCAGATGCACATAACTTTCCAGCACGCAATAGAATAATTGCTGGTCTTGCAGATGCCTTGGTTGTAGTGGAAGCTGCTGAAAAAGGAGGAGCCCTTATTACAGCAGAAATTGCCAACAGTTATAACAAAGATGTATTCGCTTTTCCGGGAAATATTGGTCAGAGTTATTCGCATGGCTGCAATAATCTAATCAAATCAAATAAGGCACACCTTCTCACTTCAGTGAAAGATCTGGAATACATTATGAATTGGGATATAGGTACAGAACCAAAAAAGAAAGAAGTATTTGTATTGGATGAATTTGAGCCTGTTGAGCAAGCAGTGTTAAAAATTCTTTTAGAGAACAATAACCAATTAATGATTGATGAACTAAGCTGGCGATGTGGGTTACCGGTTAGTCAACTGGCTTCGGTTCTATTGGGATTAGAGTTTAAAAATGTTGTCTCTACCCTGCCCGGAAAAATATACAAGATCACAAAACCTTAACATTAACCCGTTCTACACCCCATTGCAGTGGATTGACATAAATGATTCTGAATAGAAACCAACCTATTTGCAAAATAAAGAGTCTAACCTTCCGTTACTTTAAAAGGATTTTCCGGATCAAGATCAAGGTCTTATATTGTAACTTATTCCGGTTCATATCTGTTGAGTATTGGGTGGTTAATGAGGCTTATGGCAAATATCTTTGAAACGCGTTTTTGGGTTAGAAGTGGAATCATGTTGATGGCCATTATGCTGGTTGGTTCGATGGCGTATGCCACTCACCTTCGGGCCGGTAATATCATAGCAACTCGCAATAACTGTAATGATAGAATATTCACTATTACTATAACGGTTTACACCAACACCAATGGAACTTCTGTTCTATTTGGTGGAACAAAGCTTGACGAAGGCGACTTATTGGATTTTGGTGATGGTTCACGCAAGCATTTAGTTCCAGAGATTGGGCCTGGCAAAACACCATCTGGTGACGGTTTCTCTTCAACATACGAAGTTATAGATGCGGTAAGAGGCATCGCAAAGGCAACCTACACGATTGTTCATAATTATCCCGGTCCTAAATCCTATAGAATCAGTTACCGGGAGCCGAATCGAAACGAAGGCGTGCTGAATATGGATCAGTCGGTTAACACCCCCTTTTATCTGGAAACCGTGATTGTTATTGATCCTTTCCTTGGCTGTAATAATACTCCCAATTTATTAGTTCCCCCCATTGATCGCGCTTGTTCGGGAGTTACATGGTCTCATAACCCTGGTGCTTATGATCCGGATGGCGATAGTCTTTCGTATGCCTTCGTAATTCCTTTTCAAGAAGTAGACGAACCTGTTTTGGATTATAGAGATCCTGACGATGAGGACTTCTATATTGATTTTAGTACTGGCAATGAACAGAATGATAATACACCCACCTTTAACATTGATCCCATTACAGGAACCATTACCTGGGACGCGCCCGAAATAGTGGGTGAATACAACATCGCTTTTGTCATTATAGAATGGAGAAAATATAACGGTGTGTGGAAGCGATTGGGGTTTGTTAGACGCGACATGCAAATTGAAGTAATAAAAGATTGTATCAACCACAGGCCTGATTTGCAAGTACCTCAGGATACCTGCATTGAAGCCAAAAGTATTCCTGCTCTGCTTAAACGTATTTACGGTACCGATCCCGACAACGACCAAGTTAAAATAGAAGCCTTCTCTGAGATTTTTAATTTCCCTGCCAGTCAATCACCTGCAACACGTTCTCCATTTCCACCAGAATTTCGACCCGTTAAAGCGACTCTAACATTTGGTTGGAAAACAGATTGCATGCATGTTAAGGATCAGCCTTATCTGGTAATCTTTAAAGTTTCTGATAATCCCTCAAACGGTCCGAGCTTAGCAACCTTTAAATCCTGGTTTATAACCGTAGTGGGTCCTAAACCCAAGTGGAAACCACCTGTTCTGGATTTAGCAAAACGCCAAACAAAATTAGAGTGGGAACCCTATGCATGCCAGGATGCAGAAAAGATGCAGATATGGAGAAGAGTGGGTGAGTTTCCCTTCACTCCAGACAATTGTGAAACCGGTATGCCAGAATTTTTAGGCTATGAGCTTATTGCGACTGTTCCTATTAAAACGGGGAATACACCGGTAACAACTTATACCGATACAAACGGAGGAAAAGGGCTGGCCCCTGGCGCAAAATATTGCTATAGACTTGTTGCTCAATTTCCAGTGCCTCGTGGCGGAGAAAGTTACGTATCTGAGGAAGTATGTGTCGATCCAATACTGGCTGATGTACCTGTAATTACAAATGTATCTGTTGAAAAAACAGACAGAACGGGTGGCGAAATTCGCGTGCGCTGGACAAGACCATTCGAGGCAAGCACAATACAATTTCCTCCGCCATACCATTATGACGTTTGGAGGGCTGTTGGTTTTGCCAGAGGTGCAGATTCTGTAAGAGTAAATTCGCAGGGCGTTTTTATTAACGACACAACCTTTATTGATAAGGGACTAAATACAGAAGAGAACGTCTACAATTATAGTATTACCGCACTCACATCAGGCAATGTTGAGGTCGGAACTTCAGCAGCAGCTTCTTCAGTAAGACTCGAGACAATATCGCGAGTGAATGAGATTGAATTAAATTGGAGTGCCTTTGTTCCATGGTCAAATCTTATACCACAGCATCCAACCCATGAACTCTATCGGGGTCTCGAAGGAACCGCTGATAAAGATTTTGTTTTGGTTGCCAATGTAGATGTAACGGCAAACGGATTTACATATATCGATCAGGACCTCGAAGATGACCAGGTGTATTGTTACCGTGTAAGAACATTTGGTGGCTACGGTAATGATAAAATCGATTCAGTACTCGTTAATTATTCGCAGGTAATTTGCGCCCAAACAGGTGATTCAATTCCTCCGTGCAAACTTTTGCCACCACTTCGCAGCACGCTCGATTTTATTGATTGCAATGACTATCGATCAAGAATCGATACGCAATGCGATAGAAAGACCTTTAGCAATACTATTTTCTGGAGTAAACCTACAGATGAAGAATGCCGCGGTGATATTAGCGGTTACAACGTCTACGCAGCATCAAAGGTAGGAGACACTACTTTTGTCAAGATTTCAGAAAATCAAAAAGATACATTTTATGTTGATACAAGAAATCTATTATCCTACGCTCAGTGTTACAGAATTGCGGCAGTCGATCGATCTGGCAATATTGGTGAGAAGAGTGAAATACTCTGCATTGACAATTGTCCTTACTATGAATTGCCCAATGTATTCACTCCAAATGGTGATGACGACAACGAAGAATTCAGTGCTTATAACGCAAGAGAATATAACCCATGTCCACCGGGTGAGGAACTTTGTGTACCTTTTGCAGTCGCAGAAAAATGCGCCCGGTTTGTTATCAGCGTGAAAGCACGATTTTACAATCGATGGGGTAAAGAGGTCTACAGTTATGAAGGGCAAATTTCTGATGAGGTGAAAAATATTTACATTGACTGGAACGGATTAGACAGCAATGGAAACGAATTATCCTCTGCAGTTTACTATTATGTTGCTGACGTAACGTTCGACACCGTTGATCCGGCTAAAAAGGTTAAAACCTTTAAAGGATGGGTACACCTGATTCGATAGATGCTTCTCAAAAAATAATTGTACTGTTTGATGGCGTGTGTAATCTGTGCAATGGTGCTGTGCAGTTTATTATCAAGAGAGATCACGCCAATCAATTTTTGTTTGCTTCACTCCAGTCAGAGTTTGGAAAAACTCAAATGATAAAAGCAGGACTTGACCCGTTATCTCTTCACAGCATTATCGTGATTGAAAACGGTCTGGCTTTTGAACGAAGCAATGCTGCTCTGAAAATATCAAAGCATTTGGATGGAATCTGGTCCTCTCTTTACATATTCCGATTTATTCCGAGAATCATTCGTGATGGCCTTTACAATTTAATTGCCCGATATCGTTATACCATTTTTGGCAAGCAAGATCACTGCATGATTCCCTCTGCAGAACTAAAAGCCCGCTTTATTGATTAATCCTACTTTGTCATCTTAATGGCATTAGAGAAAAAGAAAGAAGTTCTTTTCCTTTTGTTACATCCTCTGTGTATCTCTGTGCAAACCTCTATGACTTCTCAGTGGTAAAATTGAATCCAGCACCATGGAGAACACTGGGAAATTGCACGCAGAGTGTCACAGAGTTTCAGTATTCCAATCTTTTACACCTCCTTTAAGGAAGTTGACAAAGTAGGATTAATCAGTTTGCCGTTACTTTTCAACCTTCATTAGGCCTCAATCAACTTTTCATTATTTTTGATTTCTAAACGCAATGATATGAAGGCCTATATTTTTCCAGGACAAGGAGCTCAGTTTACCGGCATGGGTAAAGATATTTATGAATCCAGTGCGAGTACAAAAGCATTTTTTGATCGGGCCAATGATATTCTTGGATTTAAAATTACGGACATCATGTTTACCGGTTCAGCAGATGAACAAAAGCAAACCAAGGTAACACAACCTGCTATTTTCCTTCACTCTGTTGCCATTGCCTTATCTAACGAATCATTTGCTCCGGATATGGTAGCTGGACATTCACTGGGCGAGTTTTCTGCGCTTGTTGCCAACAAGACACTATCGTTCGAAGATGGATTAATATTGGTTTCGAAAAGAGCAACGGCCATGCAACGGGCCTGCGAAATTAATCCTTCGACCATGGCGGCCATTTTAGGATTAGCAGATAACATCGTAGAAGAAATTTGTGCATCCGTTGATGAAGTAGTTGTTGCAGCGAATTATAATTGTCCGGGTCAGCTCGTTATTTCAGGGTCGATGAAAGGAATAGAAATAGCGTGTGAGAAGATGAAGGCAGCTGGCGCAAAACGTGCATTACCCCTACAGGTAGGAGGCGCATTTCATTCGCCACTGATGCAACCCGCTCGGGAAGAATTGGCCGCAGCGATTGAAAGCACAACGTTTAGTAAACCCATCTGTCCTGTTTATCAAAATGTAAACGCACTACCAGCTACTGACTCCAATACCATTAAACAAAATTTGATTGCGCAGCTTACTGCACCCGTTCGCTGGACTCAATCGGTTCAAAACATGGTGAAGGACGGTGGCAAAACATTTATTGAGTGTGGCCCCGGAAAAGTTCTTCAAGGATTAGTGAAGAAGATTTCGCCCGAAGCAGAAGCTATGAGTTTGTAAAAAAGTCAATATACTTTCAGTACGCTCAGCGTATCGTTGCAGGATTCTAAAAGTTCTGCAATGTTTTTTTTCAAAACAGGGTGAACAACATCAGATGCAATTTCTGCCAGTGGTATAAGGGTAAACCTTCTATTCGCTAATTGCGGGTGAGGAACATTTAGTTTTTCAGTCTGAATGATTTCATTTCCGATTAGAAGAATATCAATATCGATTAAACGTTCACCCCACTTTTCTTTTCGTTCGCGGCCTAGTTTTGCTTCGATATCCAGGATTGTTTCTAATAATTCAGTTGCACTTAGACTAGTCTCTACCTCAATCACCTGATTGTAAAATTCAGGCTGTTCTAATTTACCCCACGCTGCGGTTTGGTAAACCGATGATTCTACCATTATTGCCCCAACCGATTTTTTGATTTCAATACGAGCGGATTCCAGATTGATCTTGCGATCGCCCAGATTGGTGCCCAACAAAAGAAAAATACGATTGTTCATGTAATTATAGCCGCGGTAAACATACTACCTTTTTATTCGGATGGTATTATGTAATTTTGAAACTTAACTAAAGGATATGAATTTTTTCAAGACGTTTTTTGCCGCCTTTCTGGCCATGGTTGTATTTGTTTTTGTTGGCTTCTTTTTCTTCATCATATTAATTGTCAGTCTTTCACCAAAAGAGGAAGTGCTGGTAAAAGAAAACTCCGTTTTGCATTTAAAGCTTGACGCCCAAATTACAGAACTTCAGAAGGAAGACCCCTTTGCCGGATTACCGGTTTTTGGTAGCGATATTCCCAACATTGGTTTGATGCAATTAAAGCAAGCTATTGATCACGCTAAAAGTGATAAAAATATAAAAGGCATTTACCTTGATGTCAGTTATCCTCAAACTGGTTTTTCAACACTGGAAGAAATTCGCCAGTCACTAATCGATTTTAGAAAAAGCGGAAAGTGGGTAGTGGCATACACAGAGGTAATGTCAGAAGGTGCCTATTATCTTGCCTCTGCTGCAGATAAAGTATATCTCAACCCAGAAGGCGAGATGGAATTTAATGGCATGACCATAGAAGTATCCTTCTTTAAGCGCCTGTTTGATAAACTTGAAATTAAACCACAAGTATTCCGGGTGGGTGAATTCAAAAGTGCTGTAGAGCCTTTCTTACTCGAACAAATGAGCGATGCTAATCGACTGCAACTCACGGAGCTCGCAAATTCCATTTACGATTATATGTTAGTTCGCATTTCTGAAGAACGTGGAGTATCAAAAGAAAGACTAGAAGAAATCTCCGATAAGATGCTGGTGCGAAATGCTTCTCTTGCAAAAGAATTCGGCCTTATTGATTCCCTTTTGTATCAAGATGAATTTGAAGCAGAGCTAAAGAACAGACTGAATATTTCAGCATCATCGGATGTTCATTTTATTACGTACGGAAAATACAGGAAGTCGTATTCAAACTATAAAAGCTCAAAGAATGAGATTGCTGTTATTGTAGCAGAAGGAACAATTATGCCGGGGTCTGGCGATCAATCTGAGCAACTCGTTGGTGCTGATACCTACGTTAAAGAAATTCGTAAGGCACGCGAAAATAAAAACATTAAAGCCATCATTATCCGGGTAAACTCTCCGGGTGGCGAGTTCCGCTCATCCGATATGATCTGGCGTGAAATTCAACTCGCGAAAAAAGAAAAACCAGTTATTGCTTCGATGTCTGACTATGCAGCATCGGGAGGGTATTATCTATCGATGGGATGTGATACAATCGTAGCACAACCTCATACCATTACCGGATCGATTGGTATTTTCGGAATGATGTTCGACATGAGCGGTTTTCTTGGAAATAAAATCGGTATCACATTCGATGAAGTAAAGACGGGTGAGTTTGGAGAAATGTATACCGTGACCAGACCATTAAATGAAGCCGAACGCAACTACTGGCAAACCAGTTTAAACGAACACTATGAATTGTTTACGGGTAAGGCTGCCGATGGAAGAAAGACTACAAAAGATGAAATAAAGAAAGTAGCCTCTGGACGAGTATGGACTGGTGCTCAGGCAACCGAACGAAAACTGGTAGACGTATTGGGAGGTTTTGATGATGCTGTAAAAATTGCAGCAGAAAAAGCAGGCGTTAGCAGCGATTATAAAGTTCGTTTCTATCCAACACCAAAACCTTTCCTCGAAGAATTTATGTCGAAGTTTCAGGAGAATTCTAAAACCGATGCGCTGAAATCCGAATTAGGGGAGCACTACATTTGGTATCAGCAACTTCAAAAAATAAAATCCTTTCAGGGTGCACAAGCGCGCATGCCTTTTGAATTTAACATTCACTAATCAATCAGAAGAAAAATCAATATGACTACGATACGCAACAATTGGACAAGAGCAGAGATTAGTGATGTATTCAATCAACCTATTCTCAATCTGATTTATCAGGCTGCAACCGTACATCGTGAATTTCATGATCCGCAAGAAGTACAGGTTTGTACTTTGCTATCTGTAAAAACAGGTGGATGCCCTGAAGATTGTTCGTATTGTCCCCAAGCCGCCCGCTATCATACCGATGTAAAGGTGCATAAACTGATGGAGGTAAATGAGGTGTTACAAAATGCAAGTGAAGCGTTGCAATCTGGAAGTACTCGATTTTGTATGGGCGCTGCGTGGCGTGAAGTGCGAGACAATCGTGATTTTGACAATGTGATTGAAATGGTGAAAGGAGTTAATGCCATGGGTATGGAAGTGTGTTGTACCCTGGGTATGCTTACACCTGAGCAAGCACAAAAGTTAAAAGATGCCGGGCTCTATGCCTACAATCACAACCTGGACACTAGCGCTGAATTCTACGGTGACGTTATCTCAACGCGAACATACACGGATCGACTTGAAACATTGGAAAATGTGAGGCAAGCCAAAATATCGGTCTGTTCCGGAGGCATCATTGGTATGGGTGAAAAAGAAGAAGATCGAATTGGAATGCTTCATACATTATCAACCTTGACAGAACATCCTGAATCAGTTCCTGTAAATGCGCTTGTTCCGGTTGAAGGCACACCCCTTGAAGATCAGGAGAAGGTGTCCATTTGGGAGATGGTTCGTATGATCGCTACGGCTAGAATCATTATGCCAAAAGCGATGGTGAGATTGTCTGCCGGCCGCGTTAGAATGAATATGGAAGAGCAGGCACTATGTTTTTTAGCAGGGGCAAATAGCATTTTTGCTGGTGATAAACTCTTAACAACGCCCAATCCAGATCACGTCAAAGATCAACAGATGTTTCAGACGCTTGAATTGAAACCGCGGAAGGCTTATAAAGAAAAAGAGCTGGAAAGGGCTATTTTGTGATGTAAGGTTTTTACCAGAATTGATACTTTTTGCACTTAAAGTGATACTTTAGGTTAACCTCTTACACACGAACTGAACCTCGTAGGGAAAATCTTAAACCTGTTTTCTCGTATTTATCGGTAATAACTTCGGCCGGGCGGCAGAATTGGATCTTAATTGAGAATGGTAACCAAGCTTGGAGGTTTAAAATCTAGGATAACAGCCTTTGGAATTGACAATATTGGTTATCCTCTATAATTACCAAATTTCAAATCCCGCATAAGGGGTTATTGCATCATCATATTTTGAGAGGCCTCATGTAACGGGCGACAATAAGACTACCTTGTAGAAATCCCTCAAATAAAAAGACCAAAAGCCAATAGACTGGAATCAACAACGTGACACAATCTATTGACTTGAATATCTTTTGGTGAGTTGAGCTTAGAGCTTATCTTCTAATCCAAAACCGCCAGCAGGTGCTACATCAGCAGTCTTCGATTGTACTTCAACGTGTGCAGGTTTTGCTGTCTTTTTTGCAGAAGCAAAAGTAAAAGACAATGTAACCACGGCTGAGATTGCTATAAGGATAATGACTTTGGTTTTCATATTAATGAATTTATGTTCTACTGATTGATAATCATGACTTACTAATTTTACTAATTGATTGATTAATCAACTCCTTGGCCACCACCGTTCAACTCTGTATTTGGCGTTACTTCTTCTTCGGTACACGCAGATAAGGACATGGCACATGCAAGGGCAAACAGGGAGATGTAGATGAATTTTTTCATGGTTTTATAAGGTTTAAATTTTTAAATATGTTTTCGACTCTTAAATTGTACCCCAAAGTTGCTTGATCTAATTTGGAATTACTGCTCATTAAAATTTGGAAAATCACCTGTGTACCAAAACTTTTTAAAGTCAACTTCAATATCATTTTTTTTAAGTCTTGTTTTTTTCACTTACAGTCAGGCACAAGACCAGAAAGATATTGACTCGTTATCGGTTCTGTTGAAACAGAAATCTGGTATTGACCGATATGAACCACTGTTTGAACTTTCTAAAAATTTAATGGATGTCAACAACGACAAATCCTTGCTGTATGCGGATGAGGCGCTGGATTTGGCAAGACAAAGCGGAGATACATTGAAGATTGTAAAAGCAGGAAGATTAACCAGCCAAATATATAGGCGCATCGGCCGATTGAGTGATGCCATTTCACTTCTCGAAGAAATCAAACCGATAGCAAAACGTAATCAATTCAATGATGAGTATAAATCCATTCTTAATCAGTTTGCTCTCGTCTATACCTTTAAGGCAAACTACGACAAGGCATTAGAATATAATTTTGAATCATTGGTGCTTCGTGAAAAGGATGGTAAAAAAGAGGAGATTAGCATGGCTTACAATAACATTGGACTGGTTTATTTTAAGCTTAGAAACTACGGCACTGCGCTAGAATATTATAAAAAAGCTTTGGAAGCCAAGAGAGAAGCAACTGATAAGTCTTATGAAGACCGAATGCTTATCAACTTGGGGTTATGCTATAACCAACTTAAGAATTTCTCAGAAGCGAGAAATTCAATAAACGAAGGTTTGAATCTTTGCCAATCGAATTGCAATCCTCAAATTAAAATAGAAGGTAAATTTGGTTTAGGTGTATCCTACTTTTTACAAACGGATTTTGTGAATGCAGAGAAGAACTTTCAAGAATCATATTCGATCGCTGTAGAATTAGATGATCACCGTTGGCAATCGGAAAATCTGGTGTACCTCGCAAAAATCAACATTGACAAATTAAATTTCGATGAGGCAAAAAAAAATCTGGCTGAAGCAGAAAAGATGGCCAAGCCAGGAGGATTTTCACAACTACTCATTGACACTTATAAACAATACTCACTTCTATACACACAACTGAAAGATTTTGAACAGGCATCCAACTATCAACAACTCTACATTCAATTAAAAGATAGTTTAATTAGTGAAGATTTAGTGAAGAATATTGCAAAGGTGCAAACCAAATTTGAGGAGCGTGAAAACATCGCCACAATAAAATCAAAACAAATTATTATAGATCAGCAACGCGATCTAAATGTGGCAATCGCAGTAATATCTTTTCTGGCGGGATTATTAATTCTAGTACTTCAGCGAGGCAATCGAAATATCAAAAGAGTAAACGCCCAACTCTCTGAAGCAAAACAAATAATTGAGCAACAAAACGAAGCTTTAGGTAATAAAAATAAAGAGTTAGATATAGAGGTGGAGCGCAAAACAGAAGACCTTGCACGCGCCAATCAATCTCTCCAACAAGTAAACGCTGAACTTGATAATTTTATTTATAAAACATCACACGATATCCGTGGACCACTTGCCAGCTTAAAAGGAATGTGTAATGTGGCATTGTTGGATGTGAAAGATCCTTTGGCTCTCAGCTACCTCAGCAAATTAGATATTACAGCAGAGCGACTCAATTCCATTTTAACCCGACTCGTCATTATCAATCAAATCAATAACTCAAAACTGAGTATTGAGAAAATTGAATTTGAAAATGTTGTGAATGATGTGATGCTCCTTGAAAAGAAAAAAGGACTTCCGCCAGATCTCTCCATAATAAAGAGCATTGGTCCCAATACACAAATTCACTCCGATCGCGAACTGGTAAGAATTGTTTTAGAAAACCTCATTGACAATGCGATTAAATTCTACAACGATTCATCACGCGTAGATTCATTTGTCAATATTATTATTGTGCTAATGGATGATGGCTTTGTAAAAGTTCGAATCATCGATAACGGTATCGGAATAAGTGAATCCAGTCCAGGGAAATTATTCCAAATGTTTTCCCGTGCTTCCGAGCGATCAGAGACTGGAGGCATTGGTTTATACATCACCAAAATTGCAACTGAGAAATTGGGTGGCAAGGTAGGCCTGCTCACAACTCCGGAAGGATACACTGAGTTCTACGCAATTTTCCCTACCTATCCTTAGGCCAGGGGATATTCAAACCAAGACGACCCTTGTTCGGACTTTTTTAGCATCAATTCTATTCTCATCTTTGCAGGCTCTAATGCTGAGGATTTAGTTCTATATGAAAGATTTTAAACGCTATACCATTACTGCCGCTCTCCCCTATGCCAATGGTCCATTGCATATAGGGCATATTGCTGGCGCCTATTTACCTGCTGATACCTATGTTCGTTACCTGCGTTTGTCTGGTAAAGATGTTGCTTTCATCTGCGGATCGGATGAACATGGAGTTGCCATTACCCTCGGTGCCAAGAAGGAAGGCGTTACACCACAAGCATTTGTAGATAAATACCACAACATGATGAAACAAGCTTTCATTGACTTTGGTATTTCATTCGATATCTATTCGCGCACATCAAACAAGATACATCACAAAACTGCTCAGGACTTTTTTACAGTAATTAATGATCAGGGATTATTAACCGAAGAAACATCAGATCAATATTATGATGAACAAGAAAATATTTTCTTAGCAGATCGTTACATTGTAGGTACGTGTCCAAACTGTGGGCACACCAATGCCTACGGTGATCAGTGCGAGAAATGTGGAACGAGTTTAAGTCCGAAGCAATTGATCAATCCCCGGTCAACGGTATCCGGCAACTCTCCTGTTTTAAAACCAACTAAACATTGGTATTTCCCACTTGATAAATTTGAGAAGTGGCTGAACGAATGGCTTATCGAAGGTCATCAAAATGATTGGAAGACGAATGTTTATGGTCAATGTAAATCATGGATCGTGCAGGGTCTTCAACCCAGATCAATCACAAGAGATTTAGATTGGGGAATTCCCGTGCCTCTGCCTGATGCAAAGGGTAAGGTACTTTATGTTTGGTTTGATGCTCCTATTGGATACATATCGGCAACCAAAGAACTTTTTCCTAACGATTGGGAGAAATATTGGAAAGATCCTGAAACTCGTCTCATTCATTTTATCGGTAAAGACAATATCGTATTTCATTGCATCATCTTCCCAGCGATGTTAAAAGCAGCAGGTGATTTTATTCTTCCGGACAATGTACCTGCCAATGAATTTTTAAATCTTGAAGGCGATAAAATTTCTACTTCACGAAATCACGCTGTTTGGCTACACGAATATCTTCTTGATTTTCCAGGCAGAAGAGATGAGCTTCGATATGTATTAAATTCGATTGCTCCCGAAACTAAAGATTCTGATTTCACCTGGAAAGATTATCAGCAAAAAGTAAACAGTGAGTTGGTTTCCATCTTAGGTAATTTTGTAAACCGTGTAATGGTGTTGACATGGAAATACTTTGATGGCAAAGTTCCATCTGAACATGAACTTCCAGGCACTAACGATCGAAGAAAGAAAATACTTGCGGTCTACACTCAAAGTCACAATGATCTTGAAGCTGCTGTTAAAGAAATGATTTCTTGCTTAAAGACTTTCCGTTTCCGTGAAGCTCAGTTTCAAATGATGATCATGGCGCGGATTGGAAATAAATTCCTTGCTGAAACAGAACCCTGGAAACTGGCGAAGGAAGATATGGAGGCAGTGGGTTGCATCTTGAATTATGCATTAACCATTGTTGGAAATATTGGTATTGCCTGTGAACCCTTCCTTCCCGATACATCCATCAGCATTAAGCGACAACTTAACAGTAGTTCAATCGAATCGAAATGGAAAGATTTCTGGACTAATGAAAGTTTAATAAATGCGGTCCCTCAACATCATCAATTGGGAAGCGCTGAGTTGCTTTTCAAGAATGTTGAAGATGCAGATATTGAGAAACAAGTTGAACGTCTTAAAAAACAAAAGCCGCAGGCATTACCAGTTGCTAATAAACCAGTGGCGCCATTGAAATCAGAAATTACCTATGACGATTTCGCTAAGCTTGATATTCGCATCGGTAAAGTATTGACTGCAGAAAAAATGGAGAAGTCGAACAAGCTTCTCAAACTGACTGTGGATACCGGTATCGATAAGAGAACTATATTAAGTGGCATTGCTCAACACTTCTCACCTGAGGAGATGATTGGAAAGCAAGTAACCCTTCTTGTTAACCTCGCTCCCAGAAAGATGATGAGTATCGAATCGCAAGGTATGATCCTGATGGCCGAAGATGCTGATGGAAAATTGAGATTGCTTCAACCCAATGAAGTGGTTAATCCAGGTTCGGTCGTAAGCTAAAAATTATGGTCACAGATCAGTGAATCTGTGGCCATAATACATCAATCATTAAACTGATTCATCGTTCGATCAATTCCTTGCGTGCAAAAGGAAAGGATAATTTCATTTGCTTTGTTGATTATCGGAGGAATCGCTTTGAACTCATCTTGCGAAAAATTCTCTAATACAAAATCAACTTGTTGTCCTTTTCCAAAAGCATTACCTATACCAAAACGTAGTCTGGAATATTCTTGACCGCCTAATATCAGTTCGATATTCTTTAACCCATTATGTCCCGCTGCACTTCCTCTTGGTTTCATTCGTAAACTGCCAAAGGGCAATGCTAAATCATCCACTATAACCAATAGATTTTCCTTCGGTACTTTCAGTTCCTGAAGCCAATAGCTAACGGACTTTCCACTTAGGTTCATAAAAGTGGTCGGTTTAATAAGATGAATGGTTCTCCCTTTAAATTTAAATTCTGCTTTTTCAGCTAGCCGATCTATTCCAAACGTGCACTTTTGTTGATCGGCCAGTTGGTCGAGCACCAAAAAGCCAATGTTATGTCGGGTGAGTTCATACTGTGCACCGATGTTGCCTAAGCCGGCAATGAGATATTTCATTTGATCCAATTATTCGTTGATACAATACTTCAATGTTTTAACATTCAAGCAAAGGTAAGAAACAGGATTTTTCCTTACGACAAAAGAAGTAATGGCCCGAAACTTTATAGTTTAAAACCTTAATCCAACTTTGAGGATACTATTTTCAAAGCTTACTTTCATCGCCCAACTTAATCCGATATATTCGCGAACCAAACCCAACCTACCATTATTACAGTATGAATTTCCAACCTACTGATGCCAATGATTTGCGCAAACGAGAACTAGAATTGAGACTACTTATCCGCCAAATGAAACTTGATCAACTCCACACCAGTAGTGTTTACCACCGTCTGGAGAATGAATTGGAGCATGTCAAGAACAGGCTTGTGCTGGCTGGAGAAGATAAACAAAAATAAAATTCAACCATGCGCGTAGTAGGCGAAATACCGCACCCCGATTGCAAGATCACACTCTTTGCGTGGAACAATCGCTACCTCGTTAAACTTGAACAAGGCTATCTGGAGCAAACCTTTAAAATTGATCAGTTCGATGTTAATTCCGATGCTGATCTCCTAACCATTGTCGATGCTGCCTTTATTGACAAAGCCCTGCATCGATTTGCGGAAATGGCGCAGAGTTGGGCAAGTGCCATTCAAAAAGTCTAAAATCACAGACAACATCCTTCCGTGATCTAAATTGTATTATTTTGCGTACCCGATGGAAGTCGTAGAGAAGAAAAATAAGAATCGAAAATATAAGCCCATTCTGGATGGGATACCCGATTGGCCGGTATATCAACTTAGTAAGAACCGAAAGGAATTTATTGAGGAGGTAGCCCAAAAATCGTTTGATCGCATTAAACAAGTGCGACCTACGACCAAACAAGTCATTGAAGAATTAGAATCCACTGTTTATCGTGAGCAACAGCGCATGAAGCGAAATCGCTGGCGTGTTGATCCGGCTGATGAGCCTCGGTTCTGGGGTAACATAAAAGAAGAATTGCTTTCCTTTGCCTTGAAGACTCCTGAAGAAGCACAGACAAAGTCAGATGAAATTCTATTGCGCATTACGACTCGTTACGCAAGTGAAATTGCGGGTGATTTTAAAGCGAGCTCATATAAGATTACCCGTGAGGTAATCAAGTTTTGGTTTGGCCGCTTGTTGAATGGCGCACGTGTAAAAAAGTTTGGGGCATTCTTTCGCAGCAAGTATACCTTACGGGATAAGATTCAAATTGTAGGTAAGGCAAAGCAACTACGTTCGCTTGCCACGCATGGAACGGTAGTGATGGTGCCTACTCACTTCAGTAATCTGGATTCCATATTAATCGGTTGGATAATACATTCATTGGGCTTGCCTGCATTCATTTACGGTGCCGGCTTAAATCTGTTTAATATAAAGATCCTCGCTTACTTCATGACAAGCCTTGGAGCGTTTAAAGTAGACAGGAGAAAGAAAAATGTGCCCTACCTTGAAACGCTTAAGCTCTATTCAACTTTAGCAATTCAAAAAGGAGCACACAGTATTTTTTTTCCTGGAGGAACACGCTCGCGATCCGGAATGATTGAAACCCAGCTTAAACTTGGTTTACTGAGTTCTGCCATTGAAGCCCAACGCAATCTTTATTTAGAAACTCCTGCTGGGGAAGAAGTGAGAAAGATTTTTATTGTACCCGTTACTTTAAACTACCATTTCGTTTTAGAAGCACCCGATTTAATTGACGAATACCTGTCCTCCAAAGGACAATCGCGTTATTTACCTGAAGAGGACAAGTACGGAAGCTGGCAATTACTTCAATTCCTTTTCAAGTTCTTTACTAAAGGTTCAAACATCTCAGTTTCCATTGGTCAGGGTCTTGACATCATGGGTAACTATGTAGATGATGATGGGAAAAGTCTAGATGCGCAAGGAAGAATTATCGATACGAAAGATTACTTCACCACGGATCATAAACTAACAATCGACAAACAGCGTGAAGACGAATACACGCGGATGTTGAGTCAAAAGATTGTAAAGGAGTATCATCGTATCAATAGAGTATTTGCAAGTCACCTTGTGGCCTTTGTTGCTTTTGAAATGTGGCAGCAAAAATATCCGAAGCTTGATCTTTTTGAATTGCTACGATTACCGGAAGAAGAACAGGTATTGCCCTATGAAGAATTCAGAGCCGCGTGTAAACGTGTCCGTAAACAGATTTATCAACTGAAGGAAGAGAATAAAGTATATCACGCTACACATCTAAAAGGAAAAATCGATCTGGTTATTCGACATGGATTAGAGAATGTAGGTATCTTCCATTTAAAGCGACCGTTGCTCCTCAACAAAGAAGGTAACATCATTACCAAAGACTTTAACACACTTTATTATTACCATAACCGACTGGCTGGCTATGACCTCGAAAAGTTTATCTAAAGATAAACCGATCGGAGTGATCGGGGCCGGAAATTTTGGAACGGTGGTGGCCAATATGCTGGCATTGAACAGCAAGGTTCTGTTATATGCCCGCGATGAAAAAGTGGTTAGCAAAATCCATCATCAAAAAGAAAATCGTGGGCATGTTATTCATGCCAATGTAACGCCAACAAACGACCTGGCTCACTTAGCCCAAACATGCGATGTCATTTTTCCGATGGTGCCTTCTGCACACTTTCGTGATATGATGAAGAAGTTATCGCCACACCTTCACCCCTATCACATCCTTATCCACGGCACAAAAGGTTTTGATATTAGATTACCGGAAGGGCAGACACTCGAAACTGTGAAGAAGCTGAATCGCAGTCAGGTGAAGACGATGAGTGAGGTTATTCTGGAAGAGAGTGTGGTTGTGCGTGTAGGGTGTTTAGCAGGTCCTAACCTGGCAAGAGAACTTGCAGCAGGACAACCAGGTGCAACGGTAATTGCCAGTCACTTCAATGAAGTAATCAATCTGGGTACACGTTTATTACGCAATGATAATTTTCAAGTATACGGCAACTCGGATTTAGTAGGTGTTGAACTGGCCGGAGTTCTTAAAAACGTAATTGCTATTGCAGCTGGTGCCCTCAGCGGATTGGGTTATGGTGAAAATGCAAAAGGATTATTAGTCAGCAGAGGCTTGGTTGAAATGGTCTATCTCGGTCGTGCGTTAGGAGGAAATACGATTGCCTTCTTGGGTATTGCTGGTATTGGGGATTTGGTAACAACGTGCAACAGCTCTTTGAGTAGAAATTTTAATGTAGGTTACCGGCTTGCACAAGGAGAAAAGCTAGACGCAATTCTCGCAAGCACAGACGAAATAGCGGAAGGTATAAACACCGTCCAAATTGTAAAGAAGTGCGCTGATTATTATAAAGTACGCGCGCCAATCACAAGTACACTACATCAAATACTCTTTGAAGATCTTACCGTAAAACAAGCGTTGCAATACCTGATGCGATATCCATTGAATGTGGATATCGATTTTATGTAGGAATTTGTTAATCACCATCGAGCAATTCCATCACTTTTTTGTATTTTTAATGAATTGAAGTTGTTGGGTACAATTAAAAGATAACCTGTTTTATTATGCTACTTAATAATTGCAAAAAACTTTCTCTTGTTGTTATAACATTGCTCACATCATTCTCCGGAATAGCTCAGGATTTTACAATCAAGAATTTTACATTCCCCGAAAACACCTATTCTTTTGATATTTTTTCAGTTGGCGACACCGTTTGGGTAACTAACAGTACGGGTGCTGCTATGTTTGACGGAAATTCGTGGGAGTATTTCAATAAAGATAACGGGTTGACAAGTGATTCATGTGATTATGTTGTCCAGGATTCACAAGGAACGGTTTGGTTTGCCAGGAAATGGGGTGGGCTAACTCAATTACAAGATGGCAAATGGAACTATTTTTTATATCCGCAATATGATTATTCAGATATTCATCTATTAGAAAGAGTTGGAGAAAATATTTGGTTTCAACATTGGTTCAATGATCTGTTGAATATCTCTGATACGGATACAATTTCTTATAAAAATATCATCCTTAATGGCATTGAGCAGGATAGCAACCTTGATTATTGGGCTTTTAACACCTTCGGAAATATTTATCACCTTGATGATCAAATATGGAAATCAGACACAATCCTAAACTACATTGTAGATTTGCATATTGATAGAAATGACAATAAATGGGTGCTTCGACAAGAGAGTGCGATTTTTCTAAGGGAAGATACGGCAGCCCTATTCCATGAAATTAATTGTCCGTTTTTTTCTAAACCAATACCTCATTTCTTTTTTACCAAAATAACTTCTGACCGATTTGGAAATATCTATATCGGAACAAGAGATAAAGGTTTAGTTATAAAAAGTAATAACATGTGGTATCATTTAGATTCATGGGATGGATTACTTTCTGATAGGGTTAATGATATTGAGATTGACCAAAACGATAATGTCTGGATTTCAGGAGGTAATGGAGTTTCAGTTCTTTTAAATGACGGTTGGATCGGGGACACAAATAAACTCGAAGGAGTAATCTATTCTGATATAAACAATAATGGACAACAAGATGTTGGAGAATCTGGATTACCAAATCAATTTGTGAAAATTGAATCTAGTGGTGGCTATGTTATTTCAGATACGGAAGGAAATTTTTCGTTTCGTCCGGTTGAAGGTGAGAATACCATTGCTATATTACTAAAAGATTTTTGGGAACAAGGAAGCACTCCACTGTCATACACATTTACATACCCTAATACCTCCTTACCATCTTTCGAAATTGGGTTGAAGTGGAAAGTGGTTAAAGATATTGCAGTATCACTTTCCGGAAATACCTTAAGGCCAGGTTTTGACTCGTGGTTTTATCTATCTGCTAAAAATGAAGGAAGTGCTACCAGTAGTACAACACTTGCATTGAACTACGATTCGAAACTAAATTTTATCAGCAGTGATATCGCTCCAAGTGTTAACCACGCAGGCCATCTCGAATGGGCTTTAGTTGATCTGCAATCCTTGCAATCTAAATCAATTCAACTCCTGTTTAACTTACCTGAATCCGTGCCCATTGGAACACTTATTAAAAATGCTGTTACTACTACAACGCTCGAGGGAGAAACTGATTTGACGGATAATCTTGACAGCCTAAAAACTATTGTTACCGGATCATGGGATCCAAACGATAAATTAGTAGCAGAAGGAATTTTAGAAGAACGATTTGTAGAAATAGGATCAAAGCTTACCTATACAATTCGTTTTCAAAACACGGGTACTGATACAGCATTTGTTGTCAGAATCAAAGATGAAATTGATCCCAATCTTGAAATCACATCACTTGAAATTTTGGCATCGAGCCACCCGATAAACTATTCTCTGGAGGAAAAAATACTAAGGTTTCGTTTCCCTGGTATTAAACTTGTTGACAGTGTACATAACGAGCCTGCCAGTCATGGTTATGTTAAATACAGGATTGGTGCATTAAGCAGCATCAAGAATAACACCGTTGTTAAAAACTCTGCCTCAATCTATTTTGATTACAATGAGTCTGTTGTAACCAATGAAGTGAGTAATAAATTTGTAAATGAATTACCCGTTGAAATAATAGCAGGAACCAAAGATCAATCGTTAGAAAAATCATGGGTCTATCCCAACCCTGCCAATAAAGTCATCAATATCTCTTCTAATATTCTTTCCCAATACACACAGGCTGAACTTATATCATCCTTGGGTTCTACTAATAAGAAATTTGATTTGAGTGGAGGAAGCAATGGCGAGTTACAAATAGATGATATTCCTTCTGGTTTATATCTTATACGATTATCCGGAAGGAATAAAAAAGAAATGATGACTAAGATTCTTGTGCGGAAAGAGAATTAAATAGCCTGTCTGATTTTCTCTGCTACTTCTATTATCTCTTCCTTAGCAGGATTTAATTTCGGACGAGTAAAATTAATATCGCCTACGGTTTGCATCGGCACAAGATGAACGTGCGCATGTGGAACTTCTAAACCAATTACCGCGATACCTATTCTTTTGCAAGGAACCACTTTCTTTATAGCGTGAGCTACTTTCTTTGCAAATACATAAAGCCCTGCAAGGGTTTCATCATCTAAATCAAAAATATAATCTACTTCCTGTTTAGGAACTACTAATGCGTGACCAATCACTAATGGATTAATGTCGAGGAAGGCAATGTATTTGTCATCCTCAGCAACAATGTGTCCTGGGATTTCGCGATTGATTATTTTAGTGAAGATTGAAGCCATACAAGCGTAATGATTTTAAACAGCAATATTCACAACCTCAAACTCCATATCGCCAGCGGGGGTTTTAATTACGACAATCTCACCCTTCTTCTTGCCCAACAATCCTTTTCCGATTGGTGATACAGTGGAAATCTTTCCAGCTTTTAAATCTGCTTCTTCCTCTGAAACCAACATGTACGTAACAGATGCTCCATTCTTTTTATTCTTGATGGTAACTTTGGAAAGTATGGACACTTTGGAAACATCAATGTTGTTCTCATCCAGCAAACGGGCACCACTTAATAGATTTTCGAGTTGTGCAATCTTTGCTTCAAGGTGTCCCTGTGCATCTTTTGCTGCATCATACTCGGCATTCTCGCTTAGGTCACCTTTATCGCGGGCTTCAGCAATTTGATATGCTATGCTGCTGCGACCTTTTGTCTTTAACTCAGAAAGTTCTTTCGTTAATTTATCCAGGCCTTCTTTTGTATAGTATGAAATCTTTTTACTCATATTCAATCAACTAATCGTGTTCGTTTTTTTTAGTCCATTTACCCGAAAGGATAAAAAGAAAAACAACGGCCTCGTATCCGAGACCGTTGCCTGTTGCAAAGGTAATACATTATTGTTCCACCGCAAAAATCAAACTCCCACCAGTTCCGGCAGGTTGGTTTTGATCTGCTCTAAAATCTCATCATCGAATTGTGCGAGGTAAAGGGTTTTAACTTTAGAAAGTTGTTCAACCGTTAATCCTTTTGCACCCCGAAGGTCAGCTTTATACAAACTGGCATTTTCAAAATCAGCTCCCATAACATAACAATTGCGAAGATTAGCTTCCATTAAGAAAGCATTGCTAAAATTCGCTTTAATCAGGAATGCATTTTCAAATTGAGCCTTAATCAAAAATGAATCTTTAAAATTTGCTCCACTGGCATACGCACCTTTTAGAATCGCCTGATTCAAATTCGAGTTTTCGAAATTGGTTTGATTCAATCTGGCATTCTCTAAATTCGATTCGATCAAATATGATTGTGTGATGTTCGCACTATTCATATTCGATCCCGAAAGGTTTGCGTAGTTCAAGTTCGTTCGCGGCAAATAACAGTTCACCAGATTAATCTCATGAATCTTATGACGATTTAAACGTTTGATGTTACCGACCGTACGAAAGGCTGCTTCTTCTGATTCCCACAAACGAAAGTCATCAATCTCATCTTTATAGGTACGTATCCGTTGTTTGATTTCACCGTTTTGATTCAACCAAAAAATAAGAATACCGATAACCGCAATATCGAATATCATTCCGTGTGCTTCTGCTAAAACTTGTTGGATGAAGGAATCGAAATCGCGAATGTAATATCGCATACTCAAAGACAACACCAGAATCGTTACCAAAACCAATACGATGGTTGACGTCAATAACGGTCGCTCGATGATCGAGTTGAAAAGCTCACCTAATTTCTTTGCTCGCTTTTTAAAATAACTCATGCGTACAGGTGGTTGTCGATCGGAAATTAGTAATTAAAATCAGTTTACACCAATTGTAGTGCATTGATTTTATGAACCAAAGCTACATTAATTTTAATGTGTGATTCAAACGTCCAACCTGCAATGTGTGGGGTAAACAGTACATTGGTCTTTTTGCGCATGGAATTAAATGCACTTGCCTGAATTGGCGTTAAGGTACCTAATTTTTCATTTTCTAAAACATCCAGCGCAGCCCCTCTAACGTAACCTTCATCTAATGCAGTAGCAATATCAGATAGCGAAACAATTTCCCCTCGTGCTGTATTGATCAGTATTATTTTCTTTTTGAACTGCTTAAGGTATTCGGCATTAACTACCTTCTTTGTTTCGGATGTTAATGGAATATGAAGGCTGAGAATATCCGTCTCACTGAACAACGTGGGCATGTCAACCTCTTTACAAAAAGCATCTGAAAAAGACGTTTTATACTTATCATACGCCAAAACAGTACATCCAAAACCACTGAGTCGTTTGGCGAAAGCCTGACCCATGTTTCCATAACCGATGATGCCAACGGTCTTTCCCATAATCTCCTCTCCCCTATTACCTTCCCTATCCCAGATCGATTGCTTTACCTCACTATCCGCCTTTGGGATATTTCGAAGTAAACTCAACAACATACCAACAGCATGCTCTCCAACTGCATCTCTATTTCCTTCTGATGCGTGCAAAACATGTATTCCTTTTTGAGATAGGTATTCAAGATCCAGATTATCCAGACCCGCGCCAGCTCTGCCAATAAATTTTATTGTTGGATTTAGTCCAAGAAGATCGCGATCAATCGGTGTTTTGCTTCGAACAATAAGTCCTCCATAGTGAGTATGTATTGCTTTTATTTCTTCGCGCGTAATTTTGGGTTGATAGTCAGCTTCCCATCCACTTTCGTTCAACATCGAAAAAAGACTTTCGTGCATCGGATCGATCACTAAGCATTTTTTATTTGCCATTACAAAATCAAATGAATGGTGAAGAAATAAATTGTTAAACCTAACAAATCATTTGTTGTGGTGATGAAAGGACCAGCTGCCAATGCCGGATTGTAACCGAATCGACTTAAGATAAGAGGTGTTATCGTTCCAATGAAAGATGCGAATACCACCACACTAAAAAGTGCCAACGCCACTACCATCGACAAACGATATTCACCAAAGAGTAAAATATTTGCTCCCAATACGATTGCGGCTAGAAAAAATCCATTTAAGAGTGCAACGGAAAATACTTTTGAAAGACGTTTCCACAGACCATCATCTACAAAGTCGGAGTTTGCTAAACTTTGCACGATAAGTGAGGACGATTGGATACCTACGTTACCACCTGTTGCTTGAATAAGTGGAGTAAAAAAAGCAATGGCCGTAACACGCGCCAACTCGCCTTCAAACAACCCCATGAATTTTGCATTCATCAAACCACCCGCTACACCAATTAAAAGCCACGGCAAACGCGCACGCGTGTTTTTCCAGACACTATCATCTTCCTCAACATCTTCACTGATACCTGCCATGATCTGACGTTCTTCTTCAGCCTGCTCGGTAATAACGTCTACCACGTCATCAATAGTAATGCGACCCACTAACTGCCCTTGTACATTGACAACTGGAACCGATTCAAGATCGTACTTCTTCATGATCTCAGCAACTTCGCTGTCTTCCATGTATGTTTCTACCGAAACGATATCTTCTTCATAAATATCAGCAACCAGTTTTTTTGCATCTGATATAATCAAATCCTGAAGCGCCACTTTGCCAACCAATTTTTCATTGGCATCCACTACATACACTGCGTAAAATTTCGAAACATTCTCTGCTTGTTTTCTGATTTCATCAACACACTGCACCACGGTCCAGTTAATGTAGGCCTTGATCAATTCCTTGGCCATCAAACCACCCGCTACATTCTCTTCATAACGCAATAGTTCAGTTACCTGAACTTTTAGTTCGGGTTCAAGATTAGCGAGTACCTGCTCACGCTCCTTAATGGGAAGCTCATTTAAAATATCGGCAGTATCATCGGAGGCGAGTTGATTAAGAAAGTTGGTAATCTCTGATGGAGGATATACTTTCAGAAAGTTCTTGCGAGTCTCAGGATCGAGGTCACTGATAATCTCGGCCTGCATTTCAATCGTGAGAAAATCCATTACATATTTGGATTCCTCTGCATTAAACTCGTAGAGCAATGCTGTTATATCAGCAGCTTTAACATCTTCGAGCGATTTTAAAATAAAATCACGGTCGCGTTCATCCAGCGCTTGCTGAAAACGGTCGCGAAATTCTTTGGTCAAATCAAACTCAAATTGTTCCTCCTTCACGTGATTGCTCGATTAATTTAGTGAGTTGAACAAACGCTTGTACATTCAATTGTTCAGCACGCTTATTGAAAATATCAAGTGCCTTAATTTTGGCTGGCAAATTTAAAATTTTTAGAGCGTTACGCAAGGTCTTCCGCCTCATATTGAAACCTTGTTTTACTACCTGAACAAACAATACCTCATCACAATCTAATCGCTCTACATTATTTCGTTCCAATCGAATCACAGCCGACATTACATTCGGTGGCGGTATAAAAACACCGGGTGAAACCTTGAATAAAATCTCGATGTTATAATACGCTTGCAGAATAACACTCAGAATACCGTAAGTCTTATTTCCTTCTTTCGAAGCCATTCGCTCGGCCACTTCTTTTTGCAACATGCAAACTACCTGATCGACCTGATGTCGATTGCTTAATACCTTAAAGAATATCTGTGAAGAAATGTTGTATGGAAAATTACCGATGATAGAGACCTTTGATGGAAGTACTTTCGCCATATCCATTTCCATGAAATCACCTTCAATTAATTTATCACCTGTTAAGGCTGGATAATGTTGTTTTAAGTAAGCCACTGAATCGCGATCAATCTCCACAACCTGCAAATCGACATTATCCATTTTCAATAAATATGCAGTGAGCACGCCCATGCCAGGACCAATCTCTAAAACTGAAGTCCGGCCTTCTCCTAATTTCAAAGCCTCCACTATTTTATTCGCGATGTGTTGATCGTGAAGAAAATGTTGACCCAGCGATTTCTTTGGTCGTACCTGATCTTTCTTAATTACCCGCATAAGCCTCAAAAGTACAAAGTACAACCTCAAGGCACGAATATTAAAATCAGGTTTAGCACCGGAGTCTGAAAATCACTTTTGTACCGCGCCCTTAATTTTACTAAATCGCAAGGATATAGATTTGTTAACATGAGCCCAACACAAAAACCACGCATCGGAATAACGCTAGGAGACTTAAACGGAATTGGTCCGGAAGTCGTGATCAAAGCACTAGCCGACAACCGATTGCTAAACCTTATCACGCCTGTGATCTATGGTTCAGGTAAGATAATATCGCACTATAAGAAGTTGTTGAATATCGAAGAGTTTAACTACACACAAGTTCGTAACAAAGGTCAGTTCGCCCCGAAGAGCATCAACGTGGTGAATTGTATTGAAGACAACCTGGAGATAAATCCAGGCAAGGCTTCAAAAGAAACAGGTAAGGCTGCATTGACCATGCTAAAGCAAGCCTGTGAAGATATGAAGGAGGGATTTTTAGATGCATTAGTAACAGCACCTATCGATAAACTCTCAATACACAGCGATGCATTCCCCTTTAAAGGTCATACCGAATTTTTGACTGAATATTTTGGCGCTAGCGACAGTGTAATGTTCATGGTAAGCGAAACGCTTCGTGTCGGATTGGTGACAGAACACATCGCCTTGAAAGATGTCGTTTTGTCCGTTACAAAAGAAAGAATAGAATCGAAGGTGAAAATAATGGAGCAATCTCTCCGAAAGGATTTTGGTATCAGTAAACCAAAGATTGCAATTCTAGGCCTTAACCCTCATGCGGGTGATGGTGGACTGATCGGATCGGAAGAAGAGCAGATCATTAAACCGCTGGTTCTTGAATATAAAAACAGAGGTAAGCTTGTTTACGGTCCTTTCCCTGCCGATGGATTTTTTGCAGCCGGAAGCCACACAAAATACGATGGGATACTGGCTATGTACCACGACCAGGGTTTAGTGGCTTTTAAATCATTGGCCTTTGAAAATGGGGTGAACTTTACTGCTGGTTTATCGATTATCCGAACATCACCAGATCATGGAACGGCTTATGCTATTGCTGGAAAGAATCAAGCAATAGAGAGTTCAATGCGGGAAGCCATCTACCAGGCTGCAGCAATTTATAAGAACCGTATGGAGCCATCTATAGAAAATAAGCCAGCTTAAGTAGCTCTATTTGACCATTCAACCGTGATGTATACCTGTTTTTCTATTATTACTTATATTTGATTTTAAAGTTTTAGTTGAGATGGATATAGTTACCAAAAAGCAATTGAACATACTTATTCAACTGGCAGAGGCCGACAAACACTTTGCGAAAATTGAAAGAGACCTGATTTACAAAATTGCCCGCGATAGACACTTTTCAGAAGAAACTGTAGCCGACCTGATTCGGAACCCCGAACCCATTGATTCCCTTGGGGCGCTTTCTGCTGACCAAAAGTTTGAATACCTGATGTCTTGCATCGAATTGATTTTTGTTGATCAAAATGTGTTCGAAAGCGAGATAATCTTCAGCAAAAACATCGCTATTAAGCTTGGATTCAAGAAAGGCATCATCGATTACTTCATTGAACACTTCGGAAAAAAGACCCCTCAGGAGTTCAAAGAGGTGGCATTGACTGAATTCGCATAGGCATTTTTACGCCTTTCTTTTTACTTTCTGATTAATTATCCTAATTTTGCCGACTAATTTTTAATACCCACTGGGTTTACTTTGGGGGCTTTTGGAGTTAATATTGTTGGCCTGAGCAACTCGATTCACCACTTCGAATTTGAATGTGGAGAGTCGTTTTTCAGCAAATTTGGAAATAACCTGGTTTCGGAAGGTGATTTCAAAGTCAGCGTAGAGCTCAATAAGCATGAAACGTTCATTGAAGCCGAATTTGACATCACGGGAGTAGCCCGATTGGTGTGCGACAGGACTTTAGAACCTTTCGATCATACGATTAAAACGAACAAAAAAATCGTTTTTAAATACAGTGATCGGGATGAAGAGCTAAGCGATGAGATTGTACTCATCCACCGCGAGACAGCAATACTTGAATTAGGACATTTCTTTTTCGAGTTCATTGCTCTGGCGATGCCACTGAAACGGCTTCATCCAAAGTTTAAAGATGAAGAAAACGAAGATGACGATACTGATGTACGGTTTGTTTACTCAACCGGACCAGCAGAAGAGGAAGAAAAGAAAACAAGCGAAGACGAAATTGATCCTCGCTGGAATATTTTGAAGAATTTAAATAAACTGAATTAGACTATGCCGAATCCTAAACGCAAAACCTCGAAAACCCGCAGGGATAAAAGAAGAACACATTACAAAGCTTTTGCGAAAGAACTTGCTGTGTGCCCTACAACCGGAGAACATCACCTTCCGCACCGTGCTTTCTGGCTCGAAGGAAAACTTTACTTTAACGGTAAGGTAGTGATGGAGAAAGAAGTTCTGGCTTAATTCAATGATTTTGCTTTTTCTTGAACCTTCACATATTGCTTGCAGTATTAAAGCTGCTTGTGCCGGAAGACTCAGGATTAGTTTATCTTAGAATATCTAAAACATAATGCTCGATGGCTTCATCGGGCTTTTTTCATTTTATAAGGTTGCTGAAATTAACCAACACACAGGCGAATTAAAAAACCACAATGACAAAAACCAGGGCAGCGATTACAGGAGTAGGCGGATATGTTCCGGATTATATCCTTACCAATAAGGAACTTGAAACCATGGTGGAGACCTCAGACGAGTGGATAACCAGTCGTACCGGTATTAAAGAAAGAAGAATATTAAAAGGGGAAAACCAAGGGGTATCGGTGTTGGGCATCAAGGCGGTCGAAGACTTACTGGCCAAAACCAAGGTTGACCCAAAAGAAATCGACCTGATCATTTTTGCTACGGTGACAGCCGACATGACTTTCCCGGCAACCGCAAACATTGTGGCCACTGCTGTTGGTGCAACAAACGCATTTAGCTACGATATGAGTGCAGCGTGCTCAGGCTTCCTTTACGGATTGACTACTGGCGCAAGTTTCATTGAGTCGGGAATGTATAAGAAAGTGATTGTGATTGGTGGCGATAAGATGTCTGCCATTTTGGATTACACAGATCGTACTACTTGTATCATTTTTGGTGATGGTGCAGGTTGCGTTTTATTAGAACCGACAACAGAAGAAGTTGGTGTGATGGATTCGATATTAAAAAGTGATGGAAGTGGTGAAGCCTACCTTCACATGAAGGCCGGAGGAAGTCGCATGCCAGCATCACACAACACCATTGACTCCCGTCAGCACTTTGTGTATCAGGAAGGATCAGCAGTATTTAAATTTGCTGTTACCAATATGGCAGATGTATCTGCGCAAATTGCGGAGCGTAATAATTTGAATTCAGAAAGTATTACCTGGTTAGTTCCACATCAGGCGAACAAACGCATTATCGATGCCACGGCTAATCGTGTGGGCATATCTGAAGATAAAGTAATGATGAACATAGAGCGGTATGGTAACACCACTGCCGGAACAATCCCGCTTTTACTGTGGGATTATGAAAAGAAATTAAAGAAAGGAGATAACCTTGTCCTCGCTGCCTTTGGTGGAGGATTTACATGGGGTGCCATCTACGTTAAATGGGCTTATAACAGCTAAGAATTGCCTTTTCAATGGCATTCTTGATTTTATTCAATTGATTTGTAACTTAATGACCTAATTTTTTATGGCAAGTGTATCGGATTTAAGTAAGGGAAATTTCATGCGCTACAATGGTGAAATTGTGCAAGTGGAAGAACTGCAGCACCGCACCCCAGGAAACTTACGCGCATTTTATCAAATTAAAATGCGCAACGTGCGCAATGGAAAAGTGGCAGAGAATCGTTTCCGACCAGGTGATTCTGTAGAGATTCTTCGTGTAGAAACAAAGGAATATCAATACCTATATGCTGATGGCGAGAGCTTGGTTTGTATGGATAACGACACCTTCGATCAGGTATATATCGATAAGAAATTTTTGGGTGAATCTGTAAACTATATAAAAGAAGGTGTAACCCTTTTAATTGCTTTCGAAAATGGTGAAAGTCCAATTAGTGCTGAGCCTCCATCGCATGTTGTTTTTGAAGTACAATACACTGAGCCCGGTATGCAAGGTGATACTGCAACCCGTACCCTAAAAGCTGCTACATTAGAAAATGGTGTAGAAATTCGTGTGCCACTTTTTGTAAACACAGGTGATAAGATCAAGATTCACACTGCAAAGGGTGAATATGTTGAACGCGTAAAAGAATAATATACATGAGCAAAGTCAGTAAATCAAAATCAGCACCAGCGAAGAAGGAAACTCCTTCAAAAGCAAAAGCTGATTCAGGATCATCAAACCAATCAGAAATGAAAACAGCAGAAATTCGCGACCTTATTGATTTCATCTCAAAGTCAGGCCTTAATGAGGTTGATATTGAGACTAAAGAATTGAAACTTCACGTAAAGCGCGAGCCAGATCAAAAAGTATTTAAGTCAACGCCTGCACCGATGATGGCAGCAGCTCCTGTTGCCCAAGTAGCCGCACCTGCTGTTGCTCCAAAAGCAGAAAAGGCAGCGTCCACTGAACCTGCAGCTGGCAAAAAGACAGTTGAAATAAAATCGCCAATGATCGGAACGTTCTATCGCTCTTCATCACCTGATAGCCCAACACTTGCTTCCGTTGGTGATAAAATTTCAAAAGGACAAACAGTTTGTATTATAGAAGCCATGAAGTTGTTTAATGAAATTGAATCTGAGGTTTCAGGTACGATCATTAAAGTATTGGTGGAGAATTCTTCGCCAGTTGAATATGATCAGGTACTCTTTGTTGTAGAACCAGATTAATCTTTCGTTACACATTTAAGGTTCAAGGTTTCTGGTTCGTACAAATTTGTTCGACCAAAGATCTTGAACCTTGAACTTTCAACCTAGAACTAAACAAGACTATGTTTAAGAAAATACTAATCGCTAACAGAGGAGAAATTGCACTTCGTGTCATACGTACATGTCGTGAGATGGGCATCAAGACTGTAGCCGTTTACTCTACAGCAGACCGCGAAAGTTTACACGTTCGCTTTGCTGATGAAGCTGTGTGTATTGGCGCACCTCCAAGCAAAGATTCCTATTTAAATATTCCACGCATTATTTCTGCTGCTGAAATAACAAACGCAGATGCGATTCACCCAGGTTACGGTTTCCTATCCGAGAATGCTGAGTTCTCTGCTGTATGCCATGAGTATGGAATTAAATTCATCGGCCCCACTCCTGCCATGATCCGGGCGATGGGTGATAAGGCAACCGCAAAAGATACAATGAAGAAAGCCGGAGTACCAACCATTCCTGGTTCGGACGGCTTAGTGGATACCATTGAAGATGCAATGAAGATTGCAAAGAAAATAAAGTACCCTGTTATTATTAAAGCAACCGCTGGTGGTGGTGGCAAAGGAATGCGCATCATCAACTCTGAGGCAGAGTTTCAAAAAGCATGGGATGATGCTAAGAGAGAATCGGCAGCGTCCTTTGCTAATGACGGTTTGTATCTTGAGAAATTTATTGAAGAGCCTCGCCACATCGAAATACAATTGGTGGGCGATCAGTACGGAAAAGCATGTCACCTTTCAGAACGCGATTGTTCTATTCAACGCAGACATCAAAAGTTGGTGGAAGAAACACCTTCTCCTATTGTAAGCCAGGAATTACGCGAACGCATGGGCGCAGCAGCCATCAAAGGTGCTACCTCTATTGGCTATGAAGGAGTTGGTACCATTGAATTTTTGGTTGACAAACATGGCGAGTTCTACTTCATGGAAATGAATACCCGTATTCAGGTTGAACACCCGATTACAGAAGAAGTAACAGATTACGATTTGATCAAAGAGCAAATCAAGGTAGCGGCTGGAGTTCCGATTTCAGGCACAAACTATTTCCCTAATCTCTATGCGATGGAGTGCCGTATCAATGCAGAAGATCCTGCTAACGGTTTCCGTCCATCACCAGGAAAAATCACAAACCTACATATGCCTGGTGGCCATGGTGTTCGTATCGACAGTCACGTTTATGCAGGGTATACTATCCCTCCTAATTATGATTCAATGATTGCTAAACTTATCGTTACCGGTCAATCACGCGAAGAGGTAATCACCCGCATGAAGCGAGCACTTCAGGAATTTGTAATTGAAGGTGTTAAAACAACGATTCCATTCCACATCAAGTTAATGGACAATGCCATTTTCCGTTCGGGGAAATTCAACACGAGTTTCTTGGAGACTTCGTTCGATTTTTCATCGCTCGAGAAATAGAAACACGTTTATCACTGAAACGACCATTCATATAAGCTAATAGCAAAGGATACCATAAATGGTATCCTTTTTTGTTTTTTAACTACTTTACAAGTGGTTCAAAACTCATTAACCAAAACACCATTACGTTGAAAAGAAGAGACTTTGTTCAATTAGCAGGATTAGGTATTGGCGGTATGCTCTTACCTTTTCCAACGATAGGAAATCCCGTCCCGATAGAAACATTATTGGAATCGCCTCTTGATGTTGCTCAGAAAAAGCAACTTGCTGATGTTGCGCTCAACACAGCCAAATCATCCGGTGCATCCTATGCAGATATCCGGATTGGACGATACTTGAATCAGTTTGTGTTCACGCGTGAGAAGAGAGTTCAGAACATTCAGAACTCAGAATCTTTTGGTACGGGTATTCGCGTGATTGTAAACGGAACCTGGGGCTTTGCCTCCACTAATACCGTTACAACAGAGGGCATTCGTAAAGCAACTTTACAAGCTGTGTCCATCGCGAAAGCAAATTCAAAATTTCAAAAAGAACCTGTGAAACTTGCACCTGTAAAAGCACAAGGCGAAGTATCCTGGAAAACACCCATTCAAAAAAATGCATTTGAAGTTTCTGTTGCCGAGAAAGCAGACTTGCTTTTGCGCACAAACGCAGCGGCAATGGAAAATGGAGCCAACTTTGTAAACTCTAATTTATTTCAGGTGAACGAGCAAAAGTATTTTGCTTCTACTGACGGCTCTTACATTGATCAGGACATTCACCGCATCTGGCCAACCTTCAATGTAACCGCCATCGATAAGGCTGCTGGTAAATTTAAAACGCGTCAGGCGTTAAGTGGCCCGATGGGAATGGGCTACGAGTACATGATTCCAAAACCAGAAGACAAACTACCTGGCCCTGCTGGATTAATAATGTATCGCAATAGCTACGATATGGTAGAGGATGCAATATCCGCTGCCAAGCAAGCAAAAGAAATGCTGAATGCGAAATCAGTTGAGCCTGGAAAATATGATATGGTATTAGAACCAAATCATTTGGGTTTAACCATTCATGAATCGGTAGGACATCCACTTGAGCTTGATCGTGTATTGGGATATGAAGCCAACTATGCTGGTACCAGCTTCGCTACACTGGATAAACTTAAATCAGGTAATTTCAATTACGGCAGCAAGATTGTAAACATCTTCGCTGATAAAACACAAGTGGGTTCATTGGGTGCTGTTGGTTATGATGATGAGGGTGTTCCATGCAGACGCTGGGATCTCATTAAAGATGGTATACTCGTAAACTATGAGGCCATCCGCGACCAGGTCCACATGCTTGATCAAAATGAATCACACGGTTGCTGTTATGCACAAAGCTGGAGCGATGTTCAATTCCAACGCATGCCTAATGTTTCATTAGCTCCCGGAAAAGATCCATACTCCATTGATCAGATGATTAAAGATGTGGAGAAAGGAATTTACATTGCCGGACGTGGTTCCTATTCAATTGATCAACAACGATACAACTTTCAGTTCGGTGGCACCGTCTTCTACGAAATTAAGAACGGACAAATCGGAGGCATGCTGAACGATGTAGCCTATCAATCGAATACACAAGAGTTCTGGAACAGCTGTTCTAAAATTTGTGACGAACGTGATTACAGAATGTTTGGATCGTTCTTCGATGGTAAAGGGCAACCTTCACAAGTGAGTGCTGTATCTCACGGGAGTTCAACATCGCGATTCAACGGAATTAATGTAATCAATACAGGTAGAACAATCTAAACTATCCTTCAACAGATACTCATTAACCAAAACCCCAATAAAGAATGAAAAGACGAGACTTTATACAAATGGCAGGACTGGGTGCAGGCGCAATGATGCTGCCACTCCCCGCCTTCTCACGCTCAATTGATCCTGCAAAATTGCTGGAACCCTTTATGGATGTCGCTAAGAAAAAACAACTAGCCGACATCGCATTAAATGCTTCACGCTCAGCAGGTGCTTCGTATTGTGACGTGCGCATCGGACGATACTTAAACCAATTCATTGTTACACGTGAAGACAAAGTTCAGAATATTGTAAACACCGAATCGTTTGGAACAGGTATTCGTGTAATTGTAAATGGAACATGGGGTTTTGCATCTACGAATGATGTGACAGCAGAAGGTATAGCAAAGGCGGCAAAGCAAGCTGCCTTCATTGCAAAAGCAAATGCTAAAATTCAGAAAGATCCTGTAAAGCTTGCGCCTGTACAAAGCTACGGTGAGCAAACCTATAAGACACCCATTGTAAAAAATGCATTTGAAATTCCGATTAAAGAAAAAGCTGATCTATTACTGAACGCGAATGCAAAAGCAATTGAAAAAGGTGCCAGCTTCATCAACAACATTTTGTTTTTGGTAAACGAACAAAAGTATTTTGCTTCTTCTGAAGGATCATACATTGATCAGGACATCCATCGCACATGGCCGTTCTTTACCGTAACTGTAGTTGATAAAGAATCAGGGCAATTTAAAGAACGAGATTCATTCAGTGCGCCAATGGGAATGGGCTACGAATACCTCGATGGAAAATCATCAGACAAAGTAAAAGGTCCTGGCGATATTCTGATGTACAACAAATCGTATGACATGGTAGAGGATGCCATGATGGCTGCGGAACAGGCAAAACAAATTCTAAAAGCAAAATCAGTTGAGCCAGGTAAATACGATTTAGTATTAGAGCCTTCTCACTTATGGTTAACCATTCACGAATCAGTTGGTCACCCACTTGAACTTGATCGTGTATTGGGCTACGAAGCAAACTATGCGGGTACAAGCTTCGCTACTTTAGATAAATGGAAAACAAAAAACTTCAACTACGGAAGCAAGCAAGTCAATCTCTTTGCCGATAAAACTCAAGTAGGTTCACTTGGCGCAGTTGGGTATGATGATGAAGGTGTAAAAACAAAACGGTGGGATTTGGTGAAAGAGGGCACGCTGGTAAATTATCAGGCAATCCGCGATCAGGTTCATATTCTTGGTGAAAAAGAATCTCATGGATGTTGCTACGCTGACAACTGGAGCAGTGTTCAGTTCCAGCGCATGGCAAATGTATCATTAGCACCGGGTAAAGATCAGCTTACTCCTGATCAAATGGTGGCGGGTGTTGAAAAGGGAATTTACATTGTAAAAGATTCCTCCTACTCAATCGATCAGCAACGTTATAATTTCCAATTTGGTGGTGTGCTCTTCTTCGAAATCAAAAACGGAAAGATTGCCGGCATGGTGAAAGACGTTGCCTATCAATCGAATACGCAGGAATTCTGGAACTCCTGCGTACAGGTATGTGATGAACGTGACTACCGCTTAAACGGATCATTCTTCGATGGAAAAGGACAACCCGGACAAGTAAGTGCTGTATCACACGGCTCCTCTACTGCCCGCTTCAATGGCGTTAATGTAATCAACACCGGAAGAACACTTTAAATACTTAAAGGTTAATTGTTAATGGGGATACCAGAAAAAATTAACTTCTACCTAAGAAATCTAAAATCGTAAATCTAAAATCACAAATCGCAAATATCATGGCTATATTTTCAAAAGAAGAAGCTAAAAAAATACTGGATAAAGTCATTGGCTTATCCAAAGCAGAAAACTGCGAAGCAAACCTGAACGGATCGGTTGGTGGTAATATTCGCTACGCGCGTAACAGTGTTTCTACAGCAGGTGAGAACAGTGATGTAACCCTTGTTGTACAAGCCAATTACGGCAAAAAGGTAGGCACGGCAACCATCAATGAGTTTGATGATGCCTCTATCGAAAAGGTAGTGAGACGAGCAGAGGAACTTGCTAACCTTGCACCTGAAAATCCTGAGTTCATGGGTCCGCTCGCGCAGCAAACCTATGGCGAATCGAAAACGTATTCAGAATCAACAGCGAAAATCACACCCGACTATCGCGCGCAAGCAGCAGCAAATAGTATTAACCCTGCAGCAACAAAAGATGTAACGGCTGCCGGTTTCCTTGAAGACAACAACAGCTTCGCAGCAATGAGCAACAACAAAGGATTGTTTGCCTACAACAAATCAACGAATGTGAATTTCACTGTTACCATGCGTTCGAATGATGGTACAGGTTCAGGTTGGGTAACACGTGACTTTAATGATGTAAGTAAACTCGATACCGCAGAAGCATCAAAAATTGCAATTGATAAAGCCTTGCAATCACGAAATGCAAAAGCGATCGAGCCAGGTAAGTATACCGTTATTCTTGAGCCGGCAGCATCAGGAGAATTATTGCAAAATATGTTCTTCAACATGGGCGCTCGTCAGGCAGATGAAGGAAGAAGTTTTTTGGCCAACAAAGGTGGCGGAACAAAACTCGGTGAGAAGCTCGTAGATGAACGCGTAAACATTTACACCGATCCATTCAATACAGAAGTTCCAGCATCACCGTGGACTCAAGATGGACAAGCACGCAAACGTCTGGATATATTGAAAGGCGGAGTAGTGAAAAATCTTTTCTACGATCGCTACTGGGCATCACAGAAAAATGTTGAGCCGGTTCCTTTTCCTGGTAACGCGATAATGGAAGGTGGTAATGCTTCATTGGAAGATCTTATCAAGGATACTAAAAAAGGTGTGCTTGTTACTCGCTTCTGGTACATCCGCAGCGTGGATCCTCAAACATTGTTATACACGGGGCTTACACGCGATGCTACCTTCTTCATTGAAAACGGAAAGATCAAACACCCGATCAAAAACTTCCGTTTTAATGAAAGTCCGATCATCATGTTGAACAATTTAGAGGCATTGGGCAAACAGGTACGTGTTGACGGAAACCTGATACCGTACATGAAAATCCGTGACTTTACCTTCACCAGCTTGTCAGACGCGGTTTAGTATCCGTAAGAAAACGATTGAATTGCAATGTTTTATTTAAAAAATCCCCGGCTTAGGTCGGGGATTTTTTATTCAATAATTTCGAGGAAAATTAAACCACAGAGACGCTGAGGTTCGCAAAGAAAGACAAGATTCAAATCGCTATTTAAACGCTCAAAACTCTTGATATTATTGTACGAAAGCTCTGCGAAACTCTGCGCCCTCTGCGGTAAAAAAGACCTATGCATTTTAATGAAGAAACTCTTTCAGGATGGGGCAACATTCCAGTATCAACCGGTAAAGTTGCCTATCCGCGTGATGCAAACGATATTCAGAGGACCAACGCAACAGACAAGCTTCTCCCGCGTGGTTTAGGACGAAGCTATGCCGATCAGGCAACCAATACCCAGCACTGCATTCTCAAGATGGAACGCATGAATCATTTTCTTGCGTTCGATGATAAAACCGGAATTCTAAAATGCGAAGCGGGTGTGAGTCTTGAAGAAATTATTGAATACCTCGCACCCCGCGGTTGGTTTCCGATGATTACACCTGGCACAAAATACATCACAATTGGTGGCGCAATTGCAAACGATGTTCATGGTAAAGCACATCACGTTGATGGTTCTTTTGTGAACTGCACGATTGACTTTACTATTTTATTAGCCGATGGAAGAATATTGAAGGCCAGTCGCGAAGAGAACAGTGATTTATTTTGGGCGAACTTCGGAGGATTAGGTCTACTTGGCACTATACTCACCGCTACTATTCAACTTCGAAAAGTAGAGACCACATACTTCACACAAAAAGCATTTGCCGCGAAAAACCTGGAGGAGATGTTAGATGCGATTGAAGCAAGTGAAGAAAAATTTACCTCCTCTGTAGCATGGCTGGATTCAATGGCGAGAGGTAAAAATTTAGGTCGTGGAGTGTTGACGATGGGTAATCATGCTACATTAGCGGAGCTTCCCTCCAACCTAAAATCGAATCCGTTAAAGGTAGGTAAGAAACCCAAACTCAGCGTTCCGTTTTATTTGCCAAGCTTCTCGTTAAATCCACTTACTGTAAAAATATTAAACACAGTGTTGTACATCATGCAGAAGAATGGCAAAGCCATTGCGCACTACGATAAATTCTTTTATCCGCTCGACATGATTAACAACTGGAATAAAGGCTACGGTAAAAAAGGTTTTATACAATATCAATTTGTTTTGCCAGAGAAAAATGGAAGGGAAAACATCCGCGCAATTTTAACAGAGATTACAAAAAGTGATTGTGTGCCTTTCTTAAACGTACTAAAGAAATTCGGTGAAGGACAAGGTATGCTATCCTTTCCATCAAAGGGATATACCTTCGCCATCGACTTTCCAATTACTGATCAACTGAAACCCTTCACCAAAAAATTAGATGATATGGTATTGGGTATGGGTGGACGAATATATTTAGGCAAAGATGCTTACCTGGATGAGGCTACATTCAAAGCCATGTATCCTCAATACAAAGAATGGCTCGACATCAAAAGAAAATACGATCCAACCAATCGCTACTCTTCTGATTTATCAAGGAGAATAGGATTAGAGCTTAAGTAGCTCCTACCGAACTCAATTGTAACTCCTTTGTGAACCTTAGTGTCCATGTGTCTTCCTGACTAATTTATTTTTACCGCAAAGACGCTAAGGCGCAAAGAAGTCACTAAGTTGCACTGGGCTAATCATAGCCATCACAAAAATCATCCGAATCATAGTCATGAATTTCCTCGCCCACATTTACCTATCGGGAGACAATCCAAAAATTATGGTAGGTAATTTTATTGGCGATTTTGTGAAAGGAAGAAACCTTACGGAACAATTTGAATCAGAGATTGCAAAAGGTATTGAACTTCATCGCGAGATTGATTTGTTTACGGATACTCATCCAATCGTTCGCGAAAGCAAAAAACGTTTACAACCAAAGTATCGACATTACGCTCCTGTGATTGTGGATGTCTTCTACGATTATTTTCTGGCAAAGTATTGGTCCGATTATCATCCTGATCCTCTAGCGCATTTTGCTGCACAATCCTATCAAACTATTCTTGATTTTGAATCCATATTACCAGCGGAAGTAAAACGATTGATGCCTTACATGATGAAAGGTAATTGGCTGTTGAACTATTCGAAGATAGAAGGTATTGAACAAGCACTAACAGGCATGAGCAGACGAACAAAATTTGATTCGAAGATGAATGAATCAGTTGTTGATCTGAAAGAGCACCATGATGATTTTAAAAAAGAATTTGATGCGTTCTTTCCGGAATTAAAATTGCGTGCTGAAGATTTTATACGTTAAGTAAAATCGCTACCGGACAATGATCTGATCCATGATATTCATTATAGATCATAGAATCTTTCACCTTTCCAATCAACGGATTTGAAACCAGAAAGTAATCGATGCGCCAGCCCGCATTTGTTGCACGTGCATTGAATACATAATTCCAATAACTGTATTTTACTTCTTGCGGATAGAAATGTCGAAACGTATCTACAAAACCAGATTCCAACAATCGCGTGAAGCCATCAATTTCGCGTTGCGTATAACCAGAAGATTTATTGTAATTCTCTTTTGGTCGCGCCAAGTCGATGGGTTGATGCGCTACGTTCAAATCACCACACAGGATAACGGGTTTTCTACGCGCCAGCAATCGAAGGTATTCGGTAAATTCTTTGTCCCATCCTTCGCGATAATCTAACCGTGCGAGTGCCGCGCCTGAATTGGGTGTGTACACCGTTACAATAAAATAGGAAGAAAATTCTGCGGTAATCACTCTTCCTTCCTGATCATGTTCGTGTATACCCATATCGTAGGTAACATCAAGAGGCTCAGTCTTTGTCAAAATAGCTGTTCCCGAATAACCTTTTCTTGCCTTCGATGAGTTAACGTAAAGTTTATAGTCTGTCAATGATTGCAAAGAAGCCTTGACTTCATCCATAGCCGCCTTTGTTTCCTGTAAACAAAGCACATCGGGATTCATGGCCTTTACATTGTCAACAAATCCTTTCTTAATAATGGCGCGGATGCCGTTTACGTTCCAATTAACTAAGTGAAGAGCGGACATAGGTAGACGTTAGATGTTAGATGTTAGACAATAGACTTTAATTTCTCGAATTTAAATGAAGTGATGTTAATTCGAAAGTTAACAGTTAATGGTTAATCGTTAATGAGACACAAAGATTTTGATGTAGTTCTTCAAACCAAAGTCACTCGCCCACGATTAACCTTTCACTATTAACCATTGACTCGGCATAGCCGCCAAACAAAAAAGTCTCGCGTGGGCGAGACTTTTAAATATTTTCGTGGGCGAATAATTAAGCCTTTTTCGCAGCTTTCGCTTTGAATTCTTCTTTTATCGCTTCGATGTCGATGTTCTTTATTACGGGCTGGAAGTTTTGAATCTTCAAGTTCGTGCGCCTGCGTGATGATTTTGCTTTATCCTTGCGGCCTTTTCTCTTAAGTCTGGTAATTGGCATGATGCTTTTGTGTTAAAAGGAGCGCAAAAATAACGCTTTCTTGCAATCCGGCAAATGGTTCGGCCAAAAATCCTCGAAAACTATCCAAAATTAGCATAAACCCTCTTGGCGCATTAGTACATCTTGCTTTCTGAATCTTAACTTGCCCGCGATTATGGAAAAACCGACTTTACCCAAAGGAACCCGCGATTTCGGTCCAGCCGTCATGGCCAAGCGACAATTTATATTCAATACGATAAGAGGAGTATTTCAAAAGTTTGGTTTTCAGCCATTGGAGACGCCTTCTATGGAGAATCTTTCTACCCTTACGGGGAAATATGGCGAGGAAGGTGATCAACTTCTTTTCAAGATTTTAAACTCAGGGGATTATTTAAAGGATGTGGATGCACAAAAACTGGAGACCCGAAACTCAAAGCGCCTTACTTTAGATATTTCAGAGAAAGGCCTCCGCTACGACCTGACTGTTCCTTTCGCCCGATATGTTGTAATGAACAGAGGCGAAATCAGCTTCCCATTCAAGCGTTACCAGATTCAACCTGTATGGCGTGCCGATCGACCACAAAAAGGAAGGTATCGCGAATTTTATCAGTGCGATGCAGATGTGGTGGGTACAGATTCATTGATCTGTGAAGCCGAGATTATTTTAATGATCAAAGATGTATTTAAAGGTTTAAGCATTTCAGATTATTCCATCAAACTCAATCATCGTGGTGTACTTTCTGGTTTAGCAGAATTGATTGGCGCAAAAGGAAATGAAACTTCTCTTTTTGTAGGAATTGATAAGCTTGACAAAATCGGAGAAGAGAAGGTGAAAGAAGAATTACGTTTAAAAGGATTTGAAGAAAAAGGACTAACCACACTTTTCGAAATCTTAAACTTCAATGGTTCAACTGAACAGAAAATAGAATTCCTAACAAAGAAATTTTCTACTTCAACCAATGGCCTCAAAGGAATTGATGATCTCAAAAAGGTATTGGAATTATTAAAAAGTTATGGATCAAATGATGAACATGTAGATTTTGATACAGCACTTGCCCGTGGTTTGAGTTACTACACAGGCTGCATTTTCGAAGTGAAGATTAACAATGTTTCCATAGGTAGTGTAAGTGGCGGTGGCAGGTATGATAACCTTACTCAAGCCTTTGGTGATAAGGAGAATTTATCTGGCGTAGGTTTTTCGTTTGGTGTCGATCGTTTGTATGATGCTATGGAAGAACTCAAGATTTTCCCGAAGGATACACAAGCATCATCGAAAGTATTGATCTGTCATTTTGATGAAGCCAGTCAGCATTACGGACTCCGTGTTTTAACATCACTTCGTGCAGCCGGAATTTCTTCCGAGATTTACCCCGATCAATCAAAGTTGAAAAAGCAATTGGATTATGCTAACAAAAAAATGATTCCGTTCACGATTGTTATCGGTTCTGAAGAAATGGAAAATGGGATGTTAGCTTTTAAGGATATGGAGAAAGGTGAGCAACAAAAAATCTCAATTGACCAGATCATTTCAAGACTCAGATTATCCTAATCAATCACATAAATCATACTCATCATATCGATCATAGTCATACATGAGCATTCACTCGATTTCAAACGCACAACTTAGTCTTGGTGATCTTTCTTCGATCATGAATGATAATGTGTCCATTCAACTTTCAGATTCAGCAAAAAGTAAAATCATTCGTTGTCGCGAATACCTTGATCAGAAAATAGCCAACTCCAGTCAGTCGATCTATGGTATAAACACTGGTTTTGGTTCGCTTTATAATCGTAACATTTCAAACGATCAACTGGAAAAACTTCAGGAGAATTTGGTGAAGTCGCATGCCTGCGGAACAGGTCCTGAAGTTCCAAGTGATTTGGTGAAGCTGATGCTTTTTCTAAAAGTTCAATCCCTTTCCTATGGATACTCCGGAGTTCAACTGATTACCGTTGAACGATTGGTGGATATGTTCAATGAAAATGTTCTTCCACGTGTTTTTGAAATGGGATCGCTGGGTGCATCAGGCGACCTCGCTCCTCTTGCACATTTGACATTACCACTGATTGGATTAGGAGAAGTTCATCATCAGAATAAAGTAGTAAGCGGTAAAGAGGTGAACGATTCACTCGGTTGGCTACCCATCCATCTTCAAGCGAAGGAAGGATTGGCATTACTGAACGGAACACAATTCATGTGTGCTTACGGAGTGTGGAGTTCACATCATGCACAACGACTTCTAACGCTTTCTAATATTATCGGAGCGCTTTCGCTGGATGCTTTTGATGGTCGCATTGAACCGTTCTTACCTTCAGTACATTCTATTCGTCCGCAAAAAGGACAAGGTGAAGTAGCCAAGAAGATTAAATCACTTTTGGAAGGAAGTGATTTAATCAGTCAGGCAAAGAAGCATGTTCAGGATCCGTATTCATTTCGATGCATACCACAAGTACATGGTGCTAGTTTGGATGCCATTGAATATGTATGCAACGTATTTTTAACAGAGGCCAACAGTGTGACGGATAATCCAAATGTATTTCCGGAAGAAGATGCAATTATCTCTGCGGGTAATTTTCACGGACAGCCACTCGCCCTCGCGTTTGATTTTCTAAGCATCGCATTATCGGAGCTCGGCAATATTTCAGAACGCAGAACCTATCAACTTATCGCAGGACTTCGCGATTTACCGAATTACCTTGTGGCCAATCCCGGTATAAACTCAGGCTTGATGATTCCACAATACACAGCCGCCTCAATCGTGAGCCAGAATAAACAACTTTGTAGTCCCGCTTCAGTTGATTCTATTGTTTCGTCTAACGGACAAGAGGATCATGTAAGCATGGGTGCTAATGCAGCGACCAAAGCGTATCGCATTGTGAACAATTTATATTCTATTTTAGCAATCGAGTTGATCACAGCAGCACAAGCCCTTACTTTTAGAAGACCATTAAAAACCTCACCTTATCTGGAAAAACTAGTACATACTTTTCGCGATGTTGTTCCGTTTATTGAAGACGATCGTGTATTACATATCGACATTAAAAACGCAGAACAGTTTTTAAAAGAACTTGAGTTGCCACAATGAAGAATTTCGCCATCATTATATTCATTCTTTCAGCTTTACAAGTAAAAGCTCAACCTCCATATCTTAGTGACAATGGTCGATTCACGGTAGATCAGAAAAGTGGATGCGCTCCATTTACCGTAAGGGTAACAGCACTCGAATGCGATGGAGCAGTAGGTTCACCATCCTGTACTCTAATATCAGGAAATGGAATAAGCCAATCTCTAACTACGCAAACAACAATTATCCCCTATAATGATGCTGGGAACTTTACGCTTAAAATTATTTTTGGAAGTGATCCGCACGAACTTTTAGACATACAGGTATTTCCTAACATCCAGCCAACATTCGAAATGTATGCCTGCGAGGGGAATAAGGTTTCAGTAAAAATCACCGATACAAACTACGATCAATATATTATCAATTATGATGATGGTAATTCTGCAACTATTTCAAGTTTAGCAAAAGATGATCACACATTCGTGGTACCACCTGCAAGCAGGACAGTAAGTGTTCGTGGCGAAAATACAGACTCTGCACCTAACTGTTCTCCACAGGTACAAACCATAGATGTTACACCTAATCTACAACCCGCCTTTATTTCTGAGCTAGAGGTGTTGAGTGCATCTAAGATTAAACTGGAATATAATACTTCACCTGTTTCAAATGAAGTTAACACGCAATATCGATTATATATAGCAACGAATTACAATGGTGGTCCTAACTTTCAAAATGGACCAAGCATCAGTAAAACCACAACAACTATTACCGTACCGAACACCGATGATAATTTCTATTGTTTTAAGATGAATGCCATAGACGCATGTACGAACCTGGAAGTTAACCTGCCCAACTTTTCAAACATTATTTGCAGCGCTGATTTTGATTTGGATATTCAAAGTGAAGTAAACAAATTGACGTGGACTACCTATTCGTTAGGAGGAAGTAACGTAACCGATTTTTCCATTACCAAAACCCCAGGCACGCCAATAGCGAAATTGCCTTCCGATCCTTTTCATGATGATACTGACATTACCTGCAACATAAAATATTGCTATCAACTTATCACCAACTACAATAATGCAGGAAAATTGAGTAAAAGTATTTCAATCGAAAATTGTCGTAAATCATTTTCAAGTGATATTCCATCGGCTATTGAAGATATTTCTTCCATAGTAAGCGAAACAGGTTCTGCCTTAACGTGGCTTCAAGATCCGGCCTTTACCCCGGCTGAATACACTATCATTAAATCAACCAATGGCAATTATAGTTTCCTCGCAAAAACAACTACTCAGACCTACGCTGATGCTAGTTATTTAACAGAGTCAAATTCATGCTATAAGATTTCGTACACTGATGCATGCTTAAATGCAAGTCCGTTAAGCAACGAAGCGTGCCCCATACAGCTTACTGGATTATTGATGGCGGATAATAACATCACACTTTCATGGTCTCCTTATAACACCGGTTGGAAAAACGGAGTAAGAGATTATACTGTTCAAAAGTTTACAGCACAAGGTCAGTTGCTGGAGACCTATAACAACATTTCGACAACGAACTTTCCAGATCCAAATGCACCTCAGGATTTTGCAAACCAGACCTACGTTTACGTGGTAACAGCCAATGCCAATGATGTAGGGGTAAGTGAGTCCATTTCAAACGCCTTTGTAATAACAAAAGAACCTTACTTGACTTATCCAACTGCTTTTTCACCTCGGGGTAACATATTGGATAACCAAATCTTTAAAGTCTTTGGTCAATATGTTTCGAGTTTTGAATTGAGAATTTTCAACCGCTGGGGCCAGGAAATGTTCTATACCAACGACTTTGATATTGGTTGGGATGGAACGTATAATGGTGGTTTGATGCCAGAAGGCACATACGTTTTTACAGCAAAGATTACAGACCAGGAAGGAAGAACATTTGATCGGTCGGGAACTGTCGTGTTGTTGTTGAAACGCTAGTCACGGTACAGGATCATCCCTACGGGATTTTGTTTATTCATTTGATTTTTCTACCATAAGATCGCCCCCCTGGGGCTTAACTCCCAAAGGGACGAATCTACGGAAGCGATGTAATTAATAAAAGGTTTAGCTCCGTAGGTGCGAGAACTTACAATAGTGAACTGATGCCAGAAGGCACATACGTTTTTACAGCAAAGATTGTAGATCAGGAACGCAGAACATTTGATCGGTCGGGGACTGTTGGGTTGTTGTTGAAACGCTAGTGACGGTACAGTCATCCCTACGGGATTTTCTTTATTCATTTGATTTTTCTACCATAGGATCGCCCCTCTGGGGCTTAGATGATCAACTACAAGGCTTTTGTTTCTACGTACGATCTTAAGTCCCGGATGGGACGACCCTATGGTAGCAACATAAGCAAACAATACGATTTAGCTCCGTAGGAGCGACCTTGTTTAGCATACGTATATCAATTGAAACCCGTCATTGATTTTAATTTAACCGTTTCAGATCGTTTCTTTGTAGCGAATTCACATAAACACCAGAATATATGTTCGACATGATGAAAATGATGGGCAAAATGAAAGAAGTGCAAGCCCGCATGAAAGAAGCACAGGATAATTTGGTGAAGTTGCGTGCCGATGGCGAATCTGGTGGAGGAATGGTGAAGGTAACCGTGAATGGCAAGAAGAATGTTATTGCTTTAGACATTGACTCATCTTTGCTCAAAGCAGAAGATAAAGCGATTTTGCAGGATTTAGTAATTGCGGCAGTAAACAAAGCTGTAGAGGAAGCGGATAGTCTCGCAAAAGAAGAAATGAAAAAAAGTACCGATGGTTTATTACCCAATATACCAGGCTTGGATCTTAGCTCAATGTTAGGATGAGCCACACGGCTGTTGTTATTCTAAACTATAATGGAGAGAAGCTGCTGCAACAGTTCTTGCCCGGTGTTATTCAATATTCTCAGCAAGCAGAAATAATTGTAGCCGATAATGGATCAACTGATCAGTCACTTGCAATACTTGCACGCGACTTTCCTTCTGTTCGTATTATTACATTAGATAAAAATTACGGTTTCTGTGGTGGGTACAACCATGCACTGAAGCAAGTTGATGCCGATTATTATGTACTCTTAAATTCTGATGTTGAAGTAACGCAAGGGTGGCTTGACGCACCTGTTCGTTTGCTTGATAACACTAGAGAAATCGCTGCAGTACAACCTAAAGTATTGTCCTTTCGTCAAAAAAATAATTTTGAATATGCCGGAGCTGCTGGTGGTTTAATTGATTCATTAGGCTATCCGTTTTGCAGAGGACGCATCTTCGCTCATGTGGAAGAAGACAAAGGACAGTACAATGATGAAGTGGAAATTTTCTGGGCAACCGGTGCGTGCATGATCATCCGCTCAAAATTGTATCACCAATTTCAAGGACTTGATGAAGATTTTTTTGCTCACATGGAAGAGATTGATTTGTGTTGGAAACTTCATCGAGCAGGTTATAAAATTTACTATTCGGGAAAAAGTACTGTATACCATGTTGGTGCAAGCACGCTTGATTACAAGAGTCCAAGAAAGACCTACCTTAATTTCAGAAACGGGCTCTCATTGATCTTTAAACATTTAGGTAGTAATGAATTGATCTATAAACTTCCCGTCAGAATTTTATTAGACTGGTTAGCAGCGGTTATATTTCTGATCAGGTTTCAACCCAAAAATACCTTGGCTGTTTTGCGTGCGCATCTCCATTTTTTTAGAAATCTTAGCCGGGATAAAGCAAAACGAAGCGCCATTCACAAAGAATATCCAACGTACCCCCGCTCCGTAATAGCTAAAGGAATCATTCTTGTGGATTACTACCTTAAGGGAAGGAAACAATACCGTTAATAATCCCAGATCGGGTTCCGCTTACGCAAATGCTTCCTGATATTCATTATAAAGGCCAGTGAGAGGTAGATAATGATTGGCGACCCAAAGGTAATGAAGGAGGTATAAATGAAAAACAACCGGATACTAGACGTGGCCACGCCCAACTTTTCCCCCATATGCGTGCACACACCAAATGCATAGCGCTCAAAAAAATGCTGGATCTTCGCTGTTGCTTCATTCATATCGTCATCCTAATTTATGTACTTTGATGTATTCATTGTTGTTCGAGCAGAAGTCACATGGAATTCGCCTCTAGAGTTCATACCCTTGGCATATTGCCTGCGTGCTCATTTCAACATCTTTAAAAGTCATTTCAACGATCAAAAATCCGTCTAGCAAATATAAGTCCCTATCTGCTTCAAAATGACGGCCTTAATCGCATTTTTTTGCCTATTATTGCAAAAAAACTGGTGTAATATATAGTTTTGTAACCTGTTTTAAACAAACCAATAAATCTAAATCCAATCCCAATGAGAAAAGTAGTTTACTCATTTCTAGTCTTCGGAGTGTTAACCCTTGCGGGCTGTAGCTTGCCCAAGATGGTGAAAATGGCTAAGGAACAGAACCTAACGGTTACTCCCAATCCACTTGAAGTTCACAAAGACACAGTGTCTTTCGAAATGGCCGTCAATCTTCCCGTAAAAATGTTAAAGAAAGGTACTGTTTATACAGTGAACAGTTTCTACAAATACGGTGAAAGTGAATTAGCGCTTGATCCTATTCCGTTCAAAGCTGAAGATTATCCAAATAGCTCATCTGAGCAACCACGTGTAACGAAGAGTTTCACTTTCGCTTACCAACCCGCTATGAAAAGTGGTAAGGTAGAAGTTGAAGGTGTAGCGTCTAAGAAAACCAAAGTAAAAAAGACAGAACGTCTTCCAGTAGCAACAGGGATTATTACTACTTCTAAACTTGTTAAACCTGTATACTTTGCTGCCTTTACTGCACACAGCTATAACAATCAGGAAGAATTGGTTCCAGTTGTTATTCCTGATTTCATCTTCGAACAAGGTCGTTCAGTTTTAAGACCTTCAGAAATCAAGAGTACGAAAGGTAAAAATCTTGATGCTTTTATTGCTTCTAAAAACGCTACCCGTACTGTAACCATTACAGGTACTCACTCACCAGAAGGTGCTGAGAGAATCAACGGTAAATTATCTCCTGAACGTGCTGCTGCAATCGAGAAATTCTATCGTGCAGAAATGAAGAAATACGACTACAAGGGTAAGGCTGATTCTATCAACTTTATCTTGAAGCCAGTAATTCAAGATTGGACAGGTTTCAAAACAGAATTAGATACTTACGCAGGAATTACATCAGAAGAGAAAGCTGAATACTTGAATATCATCAACGCTGGTGGTTCTTTCGAAGATCAGGAGAAACAAATGAAGAAATTGAAGACTTACAAGAAAGTTTTCAAAGATGTGTATCCTAAGTTAAGAACCGCAAAAACTGAAATCCTTGTAGTAAAGGATAAGAAGACAGATGCTGAGATTTCTGTTTTAGCAAAGCAAATCACACAAGGTTCTGTAAATGCTGATACTCTTTCATTCGATGAATTAATGTATGGAGCAACGCTTACTCCTTCATTGGAAGAAAAGGCTGCGATCTACGAAGCTGCTACTAAGAAAGGCACTAACTGGACTGCACACAATAACTTAGGTGCAACATACATTGCTCAAGCCATTGAAAATTCAAGCAACGCAGCAGGTTTAGCCGATAAGGCTCTTGCTCAACTTGAAATTGCTGCAAAACTTAATGAAGCTCCTGAAGTTCATGCTAACTTAGCTTCTGTTCAGGCTCTTAAAGGAAATGCTTATGCATCCTACAATCACGCAACCAAAGCACTTAGCGCTGGTCTTCAAGGCGATAACGCTGCTGGTGTAAAAGGTGTAAAAGGTGCAGCTGAAATCGTAAAAGCTCTTTATGCAGACGCGGTTAGCTCAGAATCTTCTGCTACTGATAACGCTGATAATCTTTTCAATAAAGGCTTAGCTCAAGTATTGAACAAAGACTACCAAAATGCAGTAACTTCATTTGGTGAAGCAACTAGCAAGAACAGCAACTTAGCCATTGCGCATTATGGAGCTGCAGTAGCTTCTGCAAGATTAGGTAATGCTGAAGGTGTTGTTAGTCACCTTACTGAAGCTGTGAAAATTGATCCTTCATTGAAGGAAGCAGCTTTGAATGATCTTGAATTCACAAAAGTTGCGACTTCTGATGCTTTCAGAAACGCTTTGAAATAATTATTCTTATTGGATTAAAAAGCCTCCCGATGTTTATCGGGAGGCTTTTTTGTTTGTGCACAGCCAAGAAAAATCCCGCTAATATTTTTATACTGTTAATCCTGACCCTATTTTTACACACTTTCCGAAAACAGACTATGAGAGAAATTCAATTTAGAGAGGCCTTGCGTGAGGCCATGAATGAAGAAATGCGCAGGGATTCCAGCGTCATACTATTAGGAGAAGAGGTTGCCGAATATAATGGTGCTTACAAGGTAAGTCAGGGGATGTTAGACGAATTTGGTCCGGAACGTATTTTGGATACTCCTATCGCAGAACTTGGCTTTGCAGGAATTGGTGTAGGCGCTGCAATGAATGGTCTTCGGCCAATCGTTGAGTTCATGACATTCAACTTTTCATTGGTGGCTATCGATCAAATTATCAACGGTGCAGCCAAAATACTTTCTATGTCTGGTGGTCAATACAGCGCACCAATGGTGTTCCGTGGCCCAACCGGTAATGCTGGTCAATTAGGAGCTCAGCACTCACAAAACTTTGAAAATTGGTATGCCAACTGTCCTGGGCTAAAGGTAGTTGTACCATCCAATCCATATGATGCAAAAGGGCTTCTTAAGGCGTCTATTCGCGATAATGATCCTGTTATATTCATGGAATCAGAAGTGATGTACGGTGATAAAATGGAGGTACCTACTGAAGAGTATATCATCCCATTAGGATTAGCCGATATTAAGAGAGCAGGGACAGATGTAACCATTGTCTCCTTTGGAAAGATTATGAAGGTAGCACTTGCAGCCGCTGCCGAACTTGAAAAAGAAGGCATCTCTGTAGAGGTGATTGATCTTCGTACCGTAAGACCAATTGATTATGCTACCGTTGTTGAATCAGTAAAGAAAACCAATCGCTTAGTGATTGTAGAAGAAGCCTGGCCTTTATCTTCTATTGCTACTGAAATTACCTATCATGTTCAAAAGCATGCCTTTGATTATTTGGATGCGCCAATACACCGCATCAATAACTACGATGCACCTCTTCCCTATGCAGCTTCATTAATTGAAGTGATCTTGCCAAATGTAGAAAAGACTGTGAAAGCCGTTAAAGCGGTTATGTACAGATAGAATTACATACAAATCTTACTAATGAAAAAAAGGCTGCTCTTTCGAGACAGCCTTTTTTATTTCCTTTCAAGTAAGTGACAATCTTACTGTGGTTTCTTATCCAACACATTTGTCGTAAACTTAATTTGAGCTCCGTCAGCATTCACTGCATTTGAAACTACCGTTACGGTTTTATCCACACGTCCCATCTTACCAGCGCTATTGAAGGCAATCGTTACCTCTCCCTTACCGCCTGGTTGAATTGGTTCCTTAGGCCATCCCTTTGGTGTTGTACAACCACAGGTTACCTGAACGTTGGTAATGATCAATGGCTCATTTCCAGTATTAGTAAACCTAAAAGTCTCCTCTACTTTGTCACCTTGAAAAATGTCCCCAAAATCATGGGTCTTCTTTTCAAAGGATATAACTGGCCCATTCACTTTTGTGCTGGCCTCTTGTGCAAATGCTGGCGCTATTAAACCCAACACAGCGATGAATACCAAAAATTTCTTCATACTTTATTTTTTTACAAATTTAAGAAGCTTCTTTCAACAATTCTGCCAGATTAACGAAATTTCTGACATACCAACTATTAGTTTGACATAAGTCCAAAATACCTTAAAGACAGCCCAAAATGGAGAAAGGGATTATCGATGTTTACGGATCGCGGGTAAGGGTTAGGGTTTGTGGACTATGCTGGAAGAATGACAAGCTGCTGATGGTGAAGCACAAGTCGCTGAAAGCAGGTGGCTTTTGGTCTCCTCCAGGAGGAGGAATCGATTTCAACCAAACGATCCATGAGACATTAGTTCGAGAATTTATTGAAGAAACAGGTCTTTCAGTAAGCCCAGGGGCGTTTCGCTTCGGCTGTGAATTTATTCAAAGCCCGCTTCATGCCATCGAATTGTTCTATGACATTAGTCAATCAGAGGGATTGGTAAAAACAGGATATGATCCCGAAATCCAACTGATCGAAGAAGTGAAGTACTTATCAGAAGAAGAAATAAAAGCAATTCCAAAAGATAACCTTCATGGGATTTTTCATAACCATCAAACCAAAAACGAAATTGAAAAATTAAGTGGATTTTATCGGATTTAAATCGCAATCCGTAAAAAGCACCTTGTGATTTACCCTGTAAAATATTTATTATTGTAAATACCTTTAGTGCGATAACTCAGTTTAACTATTGTGTCTGTTGGTATTCGATAATTTTAGACATGGAAACGAGCGCTAACTGAAAATAACTTGCAAACTTCAACCCTTCAGTATAAGCTTATTAAGAAAATCAAAGACGATCGCTTTGATGAGGAACTCATTAATCAATATCATTTATTAATACATATCGGAACGCGCGATTTTCAAATGCTCGTTCTTGATCCTGATCAAAACCGAGTCATCCTCATGGAGGATTTTGTTTTACCTGGGATATCCACACAAAATGAACTCATGCTCATGCTGGATCAACTCTTTGATTCACATGCCGTACTGAAAGCTGGCTTCTGGAAAAGAGTAAAGGTTTCGATAAAGAACCAGAAGTTTGTTCAGGTTCCTCAAGCTCTTTTTTCAGAATCTTCAATAGAAGAGTATTTGAAATTTAATGCTCCGATCGATCCAGCAAACGAAGAGTTTCTTGCGTCACCGAATCCACGATGCGAAGCCGTAACTGTTTTCGCAATCAACAAAGAATTGAAAGATTGGCTTACAAGTATTTATCCTAACTCACCTCCTACTTTCACACATCAGTCCGCTGCGTTGATTGAAGGTACTATGCAATTCTCAGAAGGAAAGAACGACAATCCACTTTACGTTTACATTGATCGTTTCAAATTGCATATTTTATCATGCAAGGATGGAAAGCTGCTGTACTATAATCAATTTGCCATCAAGCAATTTTCAGATTACGTGAAGTACATTATGATGGTGATGAAAACTCTTAACCTAAATCAGGAGTCAAGTCAGGTTGTGTTGTGGGGATACATCGGAAAGAACTCTCCTCATTACGTTGAATTCTATAAATACATCAACAACGTTACCTTCGGAAGTCGGCCAAAAAATATAAGCTTTGGCTACATGTTTGACGAGGTGCAAGAGCATCATTTCTTTGATCTGTACAGCATCAGTTTAATCGACTAATTCGCTTCATCTTTATCTCTTCAATACTTCTGTTTTTCAGGTATTGGTAATTCTTTTTGATTTGCCG
>JANODK010000157.1:0-21659 GCA_031412655.1 Chryseolinea sp. | reverse complement strand
TGGATCAGTTGAATCTTATTTTCAACCAGGCAACTGCTCTCAAAGAAGCACAATACTTTGATACGGATGCGGCTTGGGAAAAAGTGAAATCCAAATTAGGTAAACAAGAAACACGCGCCATCGAATTCAAACCTCCAAGTTCAAATTTCCCAACATGGCTTCGTATCGCTGCTTCTATTGTTGTGGTATTGGGTATTGGGTTTTACTTCACTCAGTATGCAACAAAACCTGTAGATGTATATGCGCAACGGACAACAACCACAATTTTAAAGGATACACTACCTGATGGCAGCGTGGCCGTACTCAACAAAAAATCATCGCTGGCCTACGAATATAACCGACTCAAGGAAACACGAAAATTGAAGTTGATTGGAGAAGCCTACTTTAATGTGAAGCACGAAGAAACGAAACCTTTCATTATTGAAACACAGGAGGTAATTATTGAAGACATCGGTACTACTTTTAATGTAAAGTCGTATCCACAAAGCAATACCATTGAAGTTTTTGTAGAGTCCGGTGAAGTGAAATTCTATTCCAACAATAACAAAGGCTTAAGTCTCAAGGAAGGAGAGACCGGCATTTACAACAAAATAAATAAAACATTTGCGCGCCCGGTAGCTACCGATACCAATGTTCTCGCGTATCAGAATCACATGTTCCATTTTGATAATACTGACCTTGGAGTGATCATTGATGAGATCAACGAAGTGTACAACGCAAAATTAGTTGTGGCCAAACCAGAACTAAGAGGATGTAGAATAACCGTGGACTTTAAAGGAGAATCTCTTGAGTCGATTGTTGAAATCATTTCTGAAACACTCAACCTGACCGTAACGAAATTGGACAACCAAATTATATTGGACGGTAACGTTTGTCAGTATTGATGCTATGAAATTATTTTACGTTCATTTTTTTATTCTTTCTGTAGCAACCTTCTCCATTCAAGCTCAATCAAAACCCTTACTTGAGCGAGAAATATCCATTTCGTTTACCAATGAAAAATTAGATGCAGCATTGGTCAAACTTTCGAAGCAGGAAAAGTTTACATTCTCTTATAGTCCAGCCATCCTTAATTTAACAACCATTATTAACGCGACCTATGAAAGAAAGACGTTGCGTGAAGTACTTGCTTATTTAGTCGGGTCATCCGTTCAACCAAAAGAGAAAGGCAATTACATTATTCTTACCAAAACTAATTCTACACAACCTAAAACGGGTAGCATAGTTCCGTTAATTATCAGTGGCTATGTTGTGAATATGGACACCAACGAAAAGATTGGCGAGGTAAGTATCTATGATAAAAAATCGCTGACGGCTGCCATCACTAATTCATATGGATACTTTAAGTTAATCCTTGAGAAACCAGAAGCTCAAAATTTCATTTCTATTAACAAACGTAGTTATCGCGATACAGTAATTTCAATTAAGCCTGATGCCACTTCATTTTTAACAATTGCATTGGAGCCTGAACAACGAGTTATTGTTCAAACCACCAACGAAAGCGATTTAAAAAAAGATAGTAGTGAAGCGATAATACTCCCTCCTCTTTTGTCAGATGATAAAACTATTTCGCAACCAAAATTAGCGAGGGATTTAAACATGGAGAATATTAAAGACACGTTGTACCGTAGATGGCAAATATCTCTTTTTCCTTTTATCGGAACTAACCATACCTTAAGTGGAAATGTGATTAATGATTATTCGCTTAACGTTGTTGGTGGCTATGGATTAGGAGTAAAGAAAGCAGAAGTCGCTGGCTATTTCAATATCAATCGTGGAAGTGTTGAGCGTTGGCAACTTGCTGGTACATTCAACTTAAACTTTGGTTCGGTCAAAGGTTTTCAAGGAGCTGGCTCTTTTAACATCAATCGCGGAAGTGCCGAGGCGGTGCAAGTGGCAGGAGCTTTTAATTTTAACAGACAAGCTTCACAAGGTGCACAGTTTGCTGGTTTGATGAACATTCAACAAAAAACATATCGAGGTGCGCAATTGGCAGCCTTTATGAATGTTACCGGAGATGAAATAACCGGAACACAAATTTCTGCATTTATGAATTATGCAAAGAAGATTCATGGAACTCAGATTTCCGGATTCATCAACTATGCGAAAAATGTTCAGGGTACCCAAATTGGACTCATCAACATTTCGGATAGCGTGCGTGGCGTACCGATTGGTTTGATTAACATCGTGAAGCATGGCTATCATAAAATAGAAATATCTACTGATGAAGTATTTTATACCAACCTCGCGTTTCGAACAGGTGTGCCTCTGTTATATACTATTATTACAGCAGGTATTAAGCCAGACAATTTCGAAGATCCATATTGGACCGTAGGATATGGCATAGGCACGGCACCAAAATTAGCGAAGTGGCTTTCGCTCAACTTTGATGTTACTGCCAATCAAGTGAGCAAAGGAAATTTTACACCTGCTGTTAATTTAGTCAACAAGCTTTACATGGGGTTTGAAGTTCAACCCCTTCCCAAATTCGCATTCACTTTTGGTGTTACATTAAATGCTTATGTAACTTACACAACCTACGATGGCTACACTGATCTTTTCACAGACTACAAGCCCAAGATGATTTACGATGAAACATCAAGTGACAATACTAATGTGAAGATGTGGTGGGGTGCAAAAGTTGGTTTACGATTTTTGTAATTAAAAATAATCAAGATTTACTTTCCGTTGCTCAGTTAACGAATGAAGCTCGCTGCAAATCGCACAGAATTAAAAGTGTGCTCTTGCGCGGAATGAAAAATCTCAGCACTGAAACACGTAAGCAAGCCGCGCAAAAGAACCTCACAACACAACCGTGCTATTTGCACGTTTGTGTTGTGAGGTTACAAATACATGAATGACCAACTCGCTTCGGGAGAGTTGGTCATTCATGTATTTGAAGGCGCGCCTACCATCGTTCTATGAAATACGTTCGATCCTCCGCGCCTCTGCACTAAAAGCAGATAGATGTAAACACATTTCATTCAATAACGTATGCTCAACGCTTATCCGATCCAACTTCTACTATCTTAATGTAAATGTTGCAATCATCTCCTTATTTTAATTTTTACGTTCAGCAAAAGACAGGCACTCTATAAAAATAACCCTACTCAATACTGAGAAGGGTTTCTAATAAAGTTTCAAACGATGTTATTAAACTAGGAAACCTGAAGTGGTCGCTGACCTAATTCCTTTAATAACTTCGCATGCCCCACCATCGCCTGTGCGAAAGTGTCGTATGATTTATAAGGAAGATTAAATTCTTCAGCAGTTGTCTTCACAATGTTTGAAATCTTACGATAGTGCACATGACAAATGTTTGGAAAAAGATGATGTTCTACCTGGAGATTCAAACCACCAACATACCAGCTGAAAATTTTACTGCGTTGTGCAAAATTAGTAGTCGTACGCAACTGATGAATAGCCCAACTATTTTCAAGACGACCCTCAGCATCAGGTTCCGGATATTCCGTTCCATCAATTACGTGCGCAGGTTGAAAAATAATTGCGAGAATAAATCCTGAAACATAATGCATGGTAAAGAAACCGATAAATACCTGCCACCACGCATAAGGCAAAACTAATGTTGGAATTACGAGTATGTAACCAAAGTAAATCAACTTCGAGAAAAACAGAATCGCTAATTCTTTATAAATGTTAGCCTTCATCTTTTCAACTAACCCATCTTTATTGTAACGCAATATTCTTCCATAATCTTTCGCTGTGATCCAAACGAAAGTTAACAATCCATAAAGTACCCAGGCGTAGATGTGCTGAAAACGATGCAACGGTTTCCATTTCGATTGAGGGCTCATGCGCAACACTCCGCGTGGACTAATATCTTCGTCCGCTTCATGAACATTGGTATAGGTGTGATGTAATACGTTGTGTTGAACTTTCCAATTAAAAGCATTACCACCAATAAGATTTAAAGAGTAACCAATTAAATCATTTACCCACCCCTTAGTAGAATATGAACCATGATTTGCATCGTGCATAATAGACAAACCAATACCCGCTTTACCGAGACCCATTACCATACAAAAACCCAGCAGGGCCCATGCATTAAGAAAAGAACCTGAAACGATAAGGCCGTAGGGAATAAAATATAAACAGAACATGAAAATGGTTTTCACAATCATTTCTGTATTCGCATGTCGTGTTATTCCATTGGTCTTGAAATATTCATTGACACGTTTGTTCAACGTTGCAAAAAAATCAGGACGAGTGTTAGAGAATTTTAAAGTACTGTAAAGAGCCATGATATTAATTTATTTTTCGCAGTCCGCTCTATCGCAAAATCAAGCAAAGGTATGCAAGATCGATGGTAGAACGGCTGTTAGCGAGTCATATTGTTTTTAAACTGCTTATATAGCTTAAATAACAACTTTAGCGACCGTTTGTTAAACCTATAATTCTGCAATTATTGTTTTTCCACCCCTGGTGACCTGATCGATATTGACCACCACTTTTGCATTGAGTGGAAGGAATATATCCACGCGTGAACCGAATTTAATGAAGCCGAATTCATCGCCTTGATCGAGTACTTGTCCTTCTTTCACATAACATTTGATTCTTCTCGCTAACGCACCAGCAATCTGTCGGAAGAGAATCTCAGTTCCATTCTCCATCTTCACAACCACTGTTGTCCGCTCATTTTCTGTGCTAGACTTTGGATGCCACGCTACTAAATATTTTCCAGCATGATATTTAAAGAATTGAATTACACCTTTCACAGGCATGCGATTAATGTGTACGTTAACCGGAGACATGAAAATAGAAATCTGTTTTCTTTTTCCTTTAAAGTATTCGGTCTCTTCTGTTTCTTCAATCACAACAACTTTACCATCGGCTGGAGCGATGACATGTTTGGAATTTTTTTGAACAGTGAAAATAGGTATTCTAAAAAATTGAAGGATGATCAAATAAAAAATAACACTTGCACCGATAACAACATTTTGAATGACATTACTTTCGGGAAAGAAGTATTGCACTGCCCAATTGAGCGCAAAGAAAACAATCAATAAAATAAAAAGTAATGTTCTGCCTTCGCGATGGATAGTCATGTGGAGAAGAATTTAGAATTATAGAATTTAGGAGTTAGAATAATACCTTTTAAAAACATTAAGGAGTTTAAACTTTACAGGATGCTCAAAATTATTATAAAATGCTCCAGATTCTAAATTCTAACTCCTGAATTCTAAATTCTATTTAGTAGCCCCCTCTGAATTTATACGTTTTTGATACCTTATCGATAGCCACCATGTAAGCAGCAATACGCATGGGCACTTTATAATCTTGTGAGGTTTTGTAGACGTTGTTGAAAGCGTCTTTCATAATCCGGTCTGATCTGCGGTTTACGCGATCTGCAGTCCACTTATATCCAAGGCGGTTTTGAACCCACTCGAAATAGGAAACCGTAACACCACCAGCATTTGCCAAAATATCTGGCACTACCATAATACCCTTTTCATTGATGATATTATCCGCCTTCGATGATGTTGGTCCGTTCGCACCTTCTACAATCAACTTCGCCCTAATATTTGGCGCATTTGTACTCGTGATAACATCTTCTGTTGCAGCAGGAACCAAAAGATCAACTGGCAATGTCAATAACTCTTCATTGGTGATTTTTTCTGCGCCAGCAAAACCTTCTAATGAACCTTTATTGCTTTCGCGATATTTTCCTGCTGCTTCTATATCAATTCCATTAGCATTAAAATAGGCTCCTGAAATATCACTCAAGGATTGAATGATCAAACCACGTTCGCTTAACAAGCGTGCAGCCCACGAACCCACATTACCAAAACCTTGAACAGCGCAAGTCGCTTTATAAGGATTGATCTTTAATTTTTCCATCGCAGCAAGGGCAGAAACCATTACACCGCGACCTGTTGCTTCTGTGCGTCCAAGTGATCCGCCCATTACCAATGGCTTACCCGTAACAACAGCATGTGTTGTCATGCCTTGGTTTCTGGAGTATTGATCCATCAACCATGCCATCTCACGAGGACCTGTACCCATGTCAGGAGCAGGAATATCTTTGTCAGGACCAAATACATCGGCCATTGCCTGAGTGTAGGCACGCATTAAGCGCTCAATTTCACCAGCCGACATTTCACGTGGGTTACAGGTAACACCACCTTTTGCACCGCCATAAGGAATATCAACCACAGCACACTTCCAGGTCATCCAGGCAGCAAGTGCTTTTACTTCATCCAGATTAACATGCGGATCGAAACGGATACCTCCTTTTGAGGGACCAAGAATAGTAGAATGAATAACACGATAGCCTTCGAATACTTTGATAGCGCCATCATCCATTGTTACTGGCAAGGATACAATTACTTGTCGTGCCGGATTCTTCAACACATTGTAAATTTCTTCTTCCAACCCAAGAATTTGTGATGCCTTGTGAAATCGGGACATCATTGCTTCGAATGGATTTTCTTTGTCTTTTAATGGAGCCGGTTCGATGTACGCCATAAGGATTTTAGTGTTGAAAAGTGAAGTTAGTTTTCTGAAGTTACTTCAAGGGTTTTACATGATAACCACCTTTTTCAAAAGATGGCAAAAAATGCCCTCGAAAACGGTTGCAAAGATATAGAAAATAGGCTGACTGGAATGTTTTTACTGAAAAAACGACTTTTCAATCAACACTGAAATAAACTACACAGTATCCTGAAAATAGGCTATGATAATTTTACGAATCACATGCTTAGCGCTATTTCATTTTGCGAGAAAAATGAAGAAGTCATTCTCAACTTTTTCATTTATTTCTAAATCTTAGTGGCTCATTGGTATGATGATATGAATTACTGTATTGCAAATCATACCGAATTCTAGCTAGATTGTGGCCCTTCTCAATTCAAAATCAAATGCATACGCTATAAGATTAGCTTTCTTTGTAGACTAAAACATGCTCTCGGCTTGAGAAAACTTGTCATCATAGCGCTCTTACTCTTTCCAATTGGTGTTGCATTATCGCAAGATCAGGTAAAGCTAGATAGCCTTCAGCTACAACTCAAAAATGCCGAAGCTGACTCCGTTAGATTAAAAGTGCTGATTGATATCTCATTGTTCTACTTTAATAACAACTATTCTAGCGCGCTTGAATATGCCCAACAAGCTAAAGATCTGGCGCACAAAAAAGCCATTAAAAAATGGGAAGCAAGGGCTGACCGAACATTGGGCAATATTTTTCTGGCCATTGGCGATTACAAAAAGGCCTCTTCCAATTATTTCAATGCGTTAAAATTTCACGAGTTGGAAAATGACACGATCGGAATTGCCTCCGTATGTAACAACCTGGGTGCTCTTTATGATCGTTTGCATGAATATGATAAAGCTCTTCCCTATTATTTTAGAGCACAGGATCTTGTAAACCGTATTACATTAGGTAAGAATTCAACGTTTAAATTATCCACCTTATTAAACAACATCGCCAACGTCTATCAATCAAAGGGAGATCCAAAATCAGCATTACAATACTACAAGAAAGCTTTGGCCATAGCGATTGAAGGTAATGACAAAAAAATTCAAGGAATAGCCTATAATAATCTGGGTAAGCTTTACCTCATTGATCTTAAAGATTTCGATAAAGCCTTAGAATACCTAATGCTTGGATTAAAAGTACGATTGGAGGTTGGTGATAAAGGTGAGGTTGCAAAATCCTACAACATCCTTGGTGATTATTATTTAAAACGCAAAGATTATGTAAATGCACGGATTGCTATTGAAGAAACGATACGTTATGCAAAGGAAGTAGGATCACTTGAGGCGCAAAAATCAGCTTACGCTACTTTATCGGATGTTGAAGAAGCTTTGGGTAACACCAAAGGTTCATTAGATGCTTTCAAGGCGTTTAAAAGAATGAACGATAGTATTCAAAACCAATTGGCGAGTAGCGAGATTACCCGTCTTCAACTTCAATATGATTTTGAAAAAGCAGAGCAAACACGATCGCTGGAACAACAACAAAGTCGCATGCGATACATTACAACCATTGTTGTTTTGGCGGTTGGTTTAATTATTGCAATTCTTATTGTAATGGTTATTCGTTACAGAGCCCGTCAGTCGGATCTAAAGCGAAAAAATCTAGCGCAAGACGTTGAAATAAAAAATAAGGAGCTCACCACAAACGTGATGTATCTCATCCGTAAAAATGAATTAATCAACAGCGTAGCCGAACGCTTACTTCAACTTCAAGCCACAGTCCAGCCAGAAAATCATAAAATCATCCATGATATTATTATCGACTTGCAGCGCGAAGGCGATAACGACAGCTGGAAAGAGTTTGAGTTGCGATTCAATCAGGTTCATGGTGATTTCTACCAACAATTGAGAAAGTTATATCCCGGCTTATCGCCTGCTGATGAGAAACTCTGCGCCTTTCTTAAATTAAACATGAGCTCGAAAGAGATTGCGGCTATTACGCAGCAAAGCATTAAAAGTGTGGAAGTGGCCCGGGCGCGCCTCCGCAAAAAACTCAATCTCACCAACACCAATTCCAATTTGGTTACTCATTTATCAAATCTGTAGGGAAAATTTTACAATTCAGGTTTCCCTTTTGGGAAATATTCCCATTCTCTTATTGATTGGTTATCAGTCAATTAAAATCGTTGTTAAGGTATTACTAAGGTGCTCCTGAAGACTTCAGGTAGAAATCCTATGGTTCTTCTATTCCATGGTAGTGTTTATTCAAAGGTCTGAAATTTCATTACACCTGCATTCCAAAGTTCATTTGGACATTCATTGGAACTACGAAACAAGACCATGGAAGACAAGAATAAAGACGAACAAATAATTGGCAAACTCATCAAAAAGCGAAAGCAGGAGAATGATGCGTTCCAAAAATTACTCAAAGCACTGGAAGGAAAAGGTCAACCAGGCCTGAATCTTCCACAAACCAAAAAGAAAAGCATTTAAGAACTCAATTAACCTAAATACAAACTATGAACAATTATCTACTCAACATGACAAGGCGTGTTCTCATGGTAGTGATGTTCCTCTTCTGCACAGCTGCAGGGTGGGCACAGACGTACCAGAACGGAATACGTAAAGGGCAGATCAAGGTGAAGTTTAATTCATCTATGACCACTACTCTTGGCAGAATGAAAGTAAGCGCCAGAAGCAGTGGGCTTACCACAGGTATTCAAACCTTTGATGCCGCAGCAAAAAAAACAAGTGCTACCAATATGTATCGCTTATTCCCTGCCAATGCACAGAACGCTAACAAACTACACAAACATGGCTTGGACTTATGGTATGTAGTGGAGATCAATGAGAATGTTGATCCTAAAATGGCGATTGCCGAGTTTAAGCAATTGCAAGAGGTGGCGTTGGCAGAAGTAGAACACGAGAAAGTACTAGCACCATATACCGTAATACCCTACACCGATGGAGCAAGCACCTTGGCAGCGCTTCCTTTTAATGATCCCCTGCTTAAAGATCAATGGCATTACAACAACACAAGTCAATCGGGTTATGGTGATGCCGATGTAAACTTATTTGAAGCCTGGACAAAAACAGCCGGTGCCAATAATATTATTGTGTCCATTCACGATCAAGGTGTTGATGTAAATCACAAAGATTTAAAGAGTAATATTTGGATTAACCAGGCTGAGTTAACAGGAGCAACGGGGGTAGATGATGACAACAACGGTTATGTGGATGACATCAATGGCTACAACTTTCAGAAAGCAAAGGGTTCTGTTGATGCAGAATTTCATGGCACACACGTGGCGGGAACTATTGCCGCTGTAAATAATAACGGTATAGGTGTATCGGGTGTGGCTGGAGGAAGTGGTAACGGTGATGGTGTTAAATTAATGTCGCTCCAGATTTTCGGAGGCCTCTTTGAAAACTCGTTCATCTATGCAGCCGATAATGGTGCTGTTATCTCTCAAAATAGCTGGGGATACAGCAATCCATATTACTTCGATCAATCGATTAAAGAAGCCATTGATTATTTTGTAGCAGAAGCAGGTAACTATCCGGGTAGCCCAATGAAAGGTGGCCTCGTAATTTTCGCGGCAGGTAATAACAACTACGATAGCGAATGGTATCCCGGATATTTTTCAAACGTAATGGCGGTTGCTTCAATTGGACCCGAGTGGAAAAAAGCGTCTTACTCCAACTTTGGTAGCTGGGTAGAAATTTCGGCCCCCGGTGGTGATCAAGAAAGCTACAACTCCAAGAGCGGAGTATTGAGCACGACTCCAAACGATCAGTATGCTTACCTGCAAGGTACTTCCATGGCGTGTCCTCACATGTCAGGTATAGCTGCGTTGGCCCTGGCCAATAGAACCAAACAACTTACCAATACTGAACTTTGGAATAAACTGGTTACCGGTGTTGTCAATATTGATGAATATAATCCTGACCACATCGGTAAAATGGGAAGTGGCGCAGTAGATGCGGCACTTGCTATTCAAAACGATTTAGGCTTTGCACCTGCTGCAATTACAACCTTAGCCGTTACCGGTATTGCACAAGAGTTTGCTACGTTAGCATGGAATGTGCCTGACGATAATGACGATATAAAACCCGTTTCCTTTCAACTCTATTTTAGCACACAACCCATTACATCTTCTAATCTTAACAGCGCTACAAAGATTACCATCAAAAATGAAAAAAGTGTTGGACAAGCATACGAATATGAAGTGACCGGATTACTCGGTGTGACAACCTACTATTTCGCGATCACATCAACCGACCGCTGGGGCAATGTTTCTGTATTATCGAATGTGGCTTCGGAAACAACCAACGAAGGTCCTTCTATTGCAGTGGATGAAAACAGTCAATCCATTACGTTCGAAATCGATGCTGCTAACACAACTACTGCTACACACGATATAACCATTCTCAATAATGCTGAAGGTATTTTGCGTTGGAACCACTTCTCGCGTCATAGCAACGCATCACTTTCATTCAATGCATCAGGTCTCAACTACCCAACTGTCAATTTGAAGAAGACAAGTGCAGACTTACATATTGGCAGACGGAATTCTGTGGAAAGTAAAAATGCATTGAGAAGCAACGAAGCGACTCCATCTAGTTTTACCACGATTGAAAAGTCATATGTGTCTTGGGTAACCAACATTATTGGTGACATGGACACCGCGCTTACCAATTCATCGGCTACCAAATTTTTTGTGAATGAGGCCGATGGGTTCAACCTCACGCAAGTGCGCACGTACATTAAACATGATCCATCAAAAGGACCCCTCATTGTAGAAATACACAAAGGTGAATCTCCTACTAAGGACAATCTAGTTTTTGCACAAGAGTACACCAGTTGGGGAACAGACGAAACGTGGGCATACATTACTCTAAACGAACAACTGTACTTCGAATCAGGCGAAACGTTTTGGATTGTTGTTCATGTGCCGTCCGGAAATCTTTATCCATTGGGTATGGGCTACGAAGCAGAAAGTTCGTATTCCAAAAACTGTTTCATGTCATTCAATCTGGGAGCAAGCTGGATTCCCCTCGAAGAAGCCATCAACGACAAAAATTTTGTATGGGCAGTTGTAGCAGCAAGTGAAAATGCAGCACTCAGCACATACTTAACGTTAGAGCCTGGTTCTGGCGATGTTAATGGTAACAGTGAAGCCATGACAACATTGACGGCTGATGCCTCCGTGTTGATTAATGGTACCTATAGCGCCAATCTGGTTATCACTTCAAATGACGCTAAGCAAAAAGAATTACGCGTTCCGGTTAACCTTACGGTATCAGGCCATCTTCCAGATCTTAAGCATATTGATATTGCCGATTTTGGTAGCGTCTTTATTGGCTTACCAAAAACATTGGAATTAGTTATAGACAACCAAGGCTTTGGCAACTTCAACGATCCAATCTTTACCTTAAACAACGATCAGTTTACGATTGTTGGATATGCGCCATGGCAAATCAAAGCGCGCGAACAAGTAGTGGTGAAGATTAAACTTAATCCTACAACTGCAGGCAACATCAATGATGTGCTCACCATAACCAATGGCACGCAGACGTATGAGATTCAACTGTTTGCTGTTGGTGCTGAAACATCAAAGATTGTTGTTACACCTGAAACACAAACGATGAACGACATCACCATTGGTGATATTGTAACCACACAGGTTACAGTAGAAAACAACGGTGCGTATCCACTCAAATATTTTATTCCAGGTTTTGATAGCAAAGGTGTAAGTACCAATTGGCCAACTGATTATCATAGCTATGGATACAAGGTAAGGTCGAACCAAAGCACAGAGTCCAACCCTATTCCATATGCATTCCAGGATATCAAGACAACGGGTGTTGATGTCACGAGTCAGATCAACTCCGATTTCAAATATTATACGTTGGATATGGGTTTTGATTTCCCGTACTACGGGCAAAAAATGCAAACGCTTTACATTGCACAAAAAGGATTTACAACGTTCGACAATACGGTAAACCCAGTTAATTCACCTTCACTAAGTAATCCATACAATCCACGCGGATACATTTCACCGCTTGGTTCATACTTCTCTTATATCACCCAAGGACAAATATTCTATCAGGTAGAAGCAGATCGCGTGATTGTTCAATTTGACAATGTTTGGGATGGTTATAATCCGGAAACAATCACTGCTCAAATGGTGCTCTTTGCCAATGGTGATATCCGATTCTATTACGATAAAATGGAGTATACTGAATCCAATCAAAATGGTTTATCCATACTCATTGAAGACTATAATCAAGAGGATGGTATTCTGATTAATAGCTGGAACAAACCGACAGAATTGTTTAGCGGCTTGGCACTTGGCTTTGATTATCCTGGCCCCGATATTATTACCAGTATTGAAAATGGTTCGGGCATTGTCGCGCCAGGTGGCTCAGCAGAAGTTAACATTACCATGAATACAGAAACATTGGCTGAAGGAATGGTAAACCGCTACGTAAATTTCATTAGCAACGATCCATCAAAATCGCAAGCCAATGCGTTAGTGGAATTGGAAATTAAATTTGGTGGTGAAGCAAAGGCGTTTGTTTCAATGGATACCATCGCTTTTGGAAATGTATTTCAAGGTGCAGCGAAGTCATCATTGTTCACCATTAAAAATACAGGCACAGCCAATGTTGAAATCGCCAGCATGAACTTTGTTAACAATGACTTTACATTGGTTGGCGATAGACCAACATCAATTAAACCAGGCTTGTATAAAAACTATAACGCTCAGGTTCCTACAATTTCTCTAGGCACATTGGAAGATTGGTTATCGATTAACTACACTGATGGGTCATACGATACTGTATATGTTACTGCCAAGGTAGTAGATGCTCCTGCTATCAACGTTGACTTGTCTTTGCTACAACAAACTCTTGCCTACGGAGATTCGATTAGTATTCCTTTCGCCATTAAAAACACAGGGTTAGGTCAATTAGAAGTAACTGCTACGGGCAAACAATGGTTATCCTTCGATGCACCAACGGTAGCGGATGAAATTACCTATGCCGTTGAAAAGGAAAATATCGGTGGAGTATATCAATGGATTGATATCCGTAAAACCGGCACCCAACTTCCATTTGTTGATTATGTTAATTTTGACAGTACATTCTGGAGAGATTTAAAGCTTCCTTTCACTTTTGAATTCTATGGAGTGAAATACAATTCATTCAAAATTGGGGATAATGGAATCATCTCCTTTGAAAAAGATCCGATAGCCACTTTCTTCACGAATTATATACCTGCAACAGAGTATCCCGGTGCTTGCATCATGCCGTATTGGACGTTTAGTAGTTTTAGTGATTATGAATATGCTAAAGAAGACATCGGTATATTCTACCAAGCGTATGACGACAAGTTCATCATTACCTGGAGTTACTTCGTGAACAACTTTGGTGGCATGGGTGACCCGGTATCCGCTCAGGTAATCTTCTACAAAAATGGAACAATGAAGTTCCAGTATAAAGCAGAAGAAGGTGGCGCTGATATGACCTCTCGCTTTTCCACTATTGGATTGCAAAAAGACAGTGCCAATGGAGTAGCAATATCCAGCTACTTAGAACTTGACTATGGGAAAGGGTTAGCTTACGTAATTGTTCCCGCGAAAAAACTTTCTATCGCTGCTAATACTACCTTAACGGGTCAGATCAATTTTGATGCTCGCAACCTTTATGGTGGTGTCTACAACGAAATGTTGAAAATCCAAACCAATGTACCGGGCAGCGAAAATTTAGAGAAGCCTGTTGAACTTACTGTAATAGGTGATGCTATTTTCACGGCACCTGATACCGTTGATCTTGGAAACAAGATGATTACGTTTGAATTTGGTTCGCCCACCACTAAAACCATGGAGTTGAAATTCATGAACGAAGGCGCTGCCCCTTACGAAATAACATGGGCTCAAATGGCGGATGCTACTCAAGGATTAAGCTTGCAAATTTACACACAAGTAGATGGCTGGTTCGGACCAGAATGGCGATGGGCAGATATTTCAGAAATCTATTCACCGTGGGCAATGTCAACACCAACGTTTACTATAATGCCTGGCGACATACTTGAAGTACGTGCTGCATTTTCCCCAAGCACAGCCGGAGACTTTATAGATGAGTTAATACTGACAACAACCATAGGCGAGCAACGCATTGTTTTAAAAGGAACGGCAGTTGAACCTCCGGTAATAACAGTAGATAAAACTCAAGTTGTGGTAATGATGAACGCCACAACAGAAACGGCAAACAAATCAATTGCTTTTGATAACATCGCGGGCATGTCGGATTTGAATTATTCATTGAGTATTGAATACGGCAGGGCAGCAGCTACGCAAGCAAATGCAGAAGCGGTTACAAGTGGTGTATACAAAAATACCCTGAAGACTACTAAAGCATCTGTAAAAAGTGGGGCTCGAACTCAAGGAACTTACAATCGTACTATTGCACATACTGAAAAACAAACACCCGATACTTTTATAGGTAATGGTGGTTCTGCATCCATTACGATTGCAACAAAATTTAATGCGGGTTCGGAAGGCTTCAATTTATCGCATATCGAAACATGGCTAAGAACAGAAGAACTTACTTCTGGAACAATTGAAGTCGAGATTCTCGTAGGCGGTAATTCTATTTCTACCGCTTCCACAAAGGCAAAAGGCAAACTTGATTTTACAGGATCAGGTGCCGATGAAACCGGCAAATTTTACGCGGTGAAAATGGATAAGGCAACCGTAATCTATCCGAATGAAGATTTTTATGTATCGGTTACCTATCCCTTCGGTATTGCTTTTCCACAAGGAACAATCGATGATTCAGAAACGATTGAAGGTCGCTACTCCTATTTCGATGAAGGAGCTTGGCATGACATTCAAGAGATACCTGATTTTGCGACAATGGGTTGGTTAATGCTTGCAGCTGAAGAAACTGCCGGTAGCACAACATGGTTAACCATTACTTCTGCACCGGAAGGTTCATTATCAATGGGTGAAGCGGGCACAGTTGATCTTCTATTCAATGGTGCTATTGCAGAGCCGGGCGATCAATTAGCAAACATTGTGTTTACGTCAAATGATCCTGCTAATCCTACCGTTAAAGTTCCGGTGAAACTTCACTTAAATGAAGGGCCTCATTATTCGGGTGCTTCAACCTCTATTATCATGGAGGAAGGTGATGTTGTTACTTTAAATTTCAATGTGGTAGATGCGGAAGGGCACACCTACACACTGGTTCCTGCGCAAGTTTACAAAGGTGTTAACCATACGCTAGTGAATGGTAAGCTTAGTATTGTCGTAACACCAGATTATACCGATGCCGGAAATCACATGTACATCTTTAAAGGAACGGATCAATTTAATGCGGTGAGTGAGTTAACACTTTCAGTTGAAGTGATGAATGCAAACCAAACGCCAATGTATGTTGCAGAAGATGTGACTAAAACACTGGAGTACAATTCGATCGGCAATCTGTTTGAATATGCTTTGGATGAATTCTTTGCAGACCCTGATGAAGATGCTGTTACCTTTAGTGTCATCAGTGGCAATACAGGTGTAGCGGATATATTCGCTTCCAATAATCAATTCATTGTTAGGCCAATCGCCATGGGTGAAACAACATTGGCCTTTACGATTACAGATAATCATGGAGCTGTTCTAAGAGATACAATCCATGTAGTAGTGAATAATGTGCTCGGTTTAGAAGAAGCAGCGAGTTCAAGCGTGAAGGTGTATCCTAATCCAGCACAACAATTTGCAAAAGTTTTCCTTAGCTACGAATGGAAAGGCACGGTGAAACTTGAAATAGTAGATGCTACAGGAAGACAACATCTTGTTCAGGAAATTGATGCAACAACATCACACGATACACAATTGAATGTTTCAAATCTGCAAAAAGGATTCTATGTTCTTCGCGCAGCTTCAGCAGACAAACAAGTATCCATAAAATTGATAAAAGATTAGGTAAGGGTTACCAAAGGAGTAAAGCCGGTTCATCTGAATAAAATAGGATGGCCGGCACAAACTCTGATCGTTTCTCAAATGATTTAAACATTAACAATACTCTACATGAAAAATATTTTAACCTTAATCGCGATCATTGCGCTGTTTCAACTGAGTGCCTGCAAGGACGATAACGAAGCAAGCAATCACGATCAAAATGTTGCAATGCTTACGGCATCAGCCTGGAGCAATCCTACAGTAAATCATCCCGATGGCGACCTCTCTGATCAGTACACTGATTTCATTATTGCCTTCACCAAAAAACCAACCGATGGTTTTGATGGATCTTTTGTCGTTGGTAATGGAGGTTATGCCTTCCCCGAAAATTCAGGCAAATGGAAATTCAGTGAAGACCTCACTCAAATTATTTTTGATTCCGGCAGAGAACTGGATATTGAATTATCAGCAACCCATCTCAATCTCGATTTCATTGTCTCACCAGAAGGAGGACGCATCGATGGTTTAAGTGGTCATTTCACTTTTGATCTTACGCCACAATAATTTTTTTCTAACCCAAAGTGTAAAAACCACAGCTCGAAAGGGTTGTGGTTTTTTGTTTTCAATTGATTACGTCATTGCGAGGAAGCTTTCAGCGCTTAGCTGAAAACGCTGACGAAGCAATCCCCAATTTATGGAATGTGCACTTCATAGCATGGGGATTGCTTCACCCTCTCGCACATGCCTTCGCTTCCCTGTCTGCCGACAGGCAGGAGTTCGCAATGACGAACTCCACATTTCAAGAAAACTAAAATATCACTTACCTTCGCGCCTGAAGTTTACCAATACGTGCGCTACTTTTTTCACATCGGTTATCAGGGACATTTATACCGGGGTTGGCAACGACAGCCGAAGGCACTCAATGTGCAACAGGTACTTGAAACCACTTTGAGCAATGTTTTAAAAACACCAATCTCAGTTATGGGTTGTGGACGAACCGATGCTCAAGTTCATGCTTCTCAATATTTTTTTCATATCGATGTGCAAAACTCGTGGGACTACGATTTAATGTTCCGACTGAACAAGGCTTTGCCGGATGATATTGCGGTCTTCGAAATCATTCCTGTTGAAGATAATCAGCACGCGCGCTTCGATGCTACTCAACGCACATACGATTATTTTATTCACACATACAAAGATCCTTTCCTAACCACATTGAGTTCATTTTACCTTCTCAAAAATCTGAAGATCGACAAAATGAATCAGGCTGTCGCGTTGCTTACACAATACAAGGATTTCCGTGCATTTTGTGTAACACCTGCAGTTTATAAACACACGTTGTGTAATGTAACTTCTGCGAAGTTGTTTGTTGATGCGAACGGAGACAAACTGCGCTTTCAAATTTCAGCAAACCGTTTCCTGGGAAGAATGATCAGACTGATTGTTGGAAAATTACTAGAGATTGGAAAAGGTGAATTGAGTGTTGAGGAATTTGAAAGCTACCTCATCACGAAAGAACCACCAAGAGATTTTGATGTGGCCTATCCGCAAGGATTATATCTTTCGAAAGTTATTTATCCGTATCTAGACATTCCGATGCGTACGGATTTTTCTACGATACTTCAGAATGCGAATGGTAAATGGAAAGAAGTTTAATCTGGAATCTATTTTTTATTCTCAGCAATTTCCTTGAGCAATTGATTTCTTGTGGATAGGAAGTTGATCATGTGTTTTCTCAACAGAAAGCGATCAAACAATTTACCCATTACTCCATACGGTACTTCGTATTCAAATATATCTCTCATTATAGTCACACCATTCTTCTCTTCAAAGCGATGCTCATGCCTCATACTTTTAAAGGCTCCTTTTAGCATTCTGTCTTCGAAGAAAATAGGTCTATTAAATAGAGATATTTCAACAGTAAGATTCTGTTTTATTCCAAAATGCTTTGCTTGCCAAGTTATAGTATCGCCAAGTTCACAAAGTCCAGATGTTCTTCCTGAAATCGCTTTCTCATTGGTGTCTTTTGCCGAAAGCATATGAGCGTCTACATCTCTTGACAAATCAAAGCATGCTTCAATACTTGCTTTGATTTGTGTCGTCAAGTTTATGGTGGTCATCTATTGTGAAGATATGAATTACTTCAACCAGCCCTCCACTTCTTCCATCGTAGGGTTCTGCACATTTTCAAGCTTCATCTTTTTGCGCAGACCGCATACATCATTAAACAACTTCGAAGCTTTCATTTCTTTTAATTGAGCTAATGATATAATACCCATCTTCTGAAAAATCGGAATCAACTCTTTGCGCACACCAATGGCTTCGTAATCTTTCTCAGTAATGTCTGCCGTTGGTTTCTCTGGCTTCATTTGCGGGAAGAAGAGTACATCCTGAATAGAAGGTGAGTTGGTCATGATCATCGAGAGACGATCGATACCAATACCTAATCCTGCGGTTGGTGGCATGCCAAATTCAAGAGCGCGAAGAAAATCTTCATCGAGTGTCATCGCTTCTTCATCACCACGCTTGCCGAGTTCGAGTTGTTCTTCGAAACGCTCGCGTTGATCTATTGGATCATTTAGCTCCGTAAAAGCATTTGCAATTTCTTTGCTGTTACAGATTGCCTCGAAGCGTTCTACCAAACCAGGTTTAGTACGGTGCTTCTTCGCCAATGGCGACATCTCAATTGGATAATCGGTAATGAAGGTAGGCTGAATTAAATTCGGTTCGCACTTCTCACCAAAAATCTGGTCGATTAGTTTTCCTTTGCCCATGGTTTCATCCATCGGCACATGAAGCTGTTTGCAAGTCGCGCGCAATTCCACCTCATTCATGTTCGAAATATCAATGCTTGTAAAATGTTGAATGGCTTCGAACATGGTGTAACGTTGCCATGGTCTGCGGAAGTCGATGGTGTTCTCTCCTACTTTTACTTGTGTTGTGCCGTGAAGATCGATTGCTACTTTCTCGATCATCTCCTCCACCAGTTCCATCATCCAGTAATAATCTTTGTACGCAACGTATAATTCTATCTGTGTAAACTCCGGGTTGTGAAAACGTGACATCCCTTCGTTTCTAAAATCTTTTGAGAATTCATATACACCGTGAAAACCACCCACGATCAAACGCTTCAAATAAAGTTCATTGGCAATACGCATGTAGAGCGTCATGTCTAATGTATTATGATGTGTTTTAAATGGACGAGCCGCAGCACCACCGTACAAAGGTTGAAGAATAGGTGTTTCTACTTCGAGATATGCTTTTTCATTTAAGTATTGACGCATGGAGTTCACCAACTGCGTGCGTTTAATAAAAGCATCGCGCACTTGTGGATTCACCACCAAATCAACATACCGCATGCGGTAGCGTTGTTCCGGATCAGTGAAGGCATCGTGACGAACAACATTACCTTGTTCATCGGTTGTTTCTTTTACTACCGGAAGAGGACGCAATGCTTTCGAAAGAATCGTAAACTCCGTTACGTGAATTGAAATTTCACCGGTCTGTGTAGTGAAGCCGTACCCTTTCACGCCAATAATATCACCAATGTCAATGAGTCTTTTGAAGACGGTATTGTAAAGTGTTTTATCTTCTGTCGGGCAGATGTCGTCTCTGCGAATGTAAATCTGAATGCGTCCGGTTTCATCCTGAAGTTCGGCAAACGAAGCGTTACCCATAATTCTTCTACCCATCACACGACCGGCAATGGAAATCTGACGGTAGTCGCTTTTATGGCGTTCGTAATTCAAAAGAATTTCGCTGGCCGATGCGTTCACCTCAAATAAAGGAGCCGGGTAGGGATTGATTCCCAACTTTTCCAGTTCTTCTTTGCTTTGTCTGCGGATGACTTCCTGTTCACTTAAATGCATAATCTTCTACTTGGCCTTTAAAATTTTGGAGACTTGTTTTTTGAATTCGGGTAGTTGAAGTTGGATAATCTGCCATACCTCCTCAGCATCAACACCAAAATAATTATGGGCAATTATATTTCTGAATGTTTTAATCTTCGCCCAGGCAATATGTTTTTCATTCGACTTTAATTCTTTGCTCAATTTAGCAACGGATTCCCCAATCACAACAAAGTTCATCAGCACGGCATCAAACGATAGTTCATCATCGTAGAATTCATCAGCGTCATTGAATTTGCTTGTGAACCTGATTATTTTCTTGATAGCCTCAAGAATTGCTTCAAGATTAGAGGAATCTTTTTCAGACAAAGATTGCATCTTTTAGAATTCTGCTTTTAAAATAGGGCTTAAGGTATCGGGCTCTGCAAAGATCTACCCTTCTTCCAAACTTCTTTTGAATGGTCTTCTTCAGCTTTTCTTTTGTCTGCACTAAATCTATGGTGCCCGATTTGAACTCGACAATTACATCAATATCGCTATCCATTCTCTCCTCACCTCTTGAAAAGGAACCCATTAAGCCAATTTTAGAAACGTTAAAATCCCTTTCAAACACCAATTTGTTCGCTCTTAAAAACGATATAATGTCGATCTTCTTAACCATACCTTTATTGCCTTACAAAAATAAGGATTCTTTCGAGTATCGAAGATTGAAGTTAAATGTTCTAGCCTTGGTTTTGGAGTTTCCTTCTTGCCAGTTCCTTTTTGATCATCACCAACTCACGGCTACTTTGACCGGCAACAGAAGTGTTTTCCGAAGCCCTTCTAAGCAAGTAAGGCATAACCGAACGAACCGGACCATAAGGAACATACTTTGCCACCTTGTATCCGGCATTTGCCAGGTTAAAAGAAATATTATCGCTCATGCCATAGAGTTGGGCAAACCAGATTCTCTCATCGGTATTTTTCATGCTGTGTTTCTCCATCAGTACAGTGAGGTAGTGGTTGCTGTATTCATTATGCGATCCGCACATAATGGAAATGCGTTGCTTGTTCTCGATGCAAAATGCCAATGCCTGATTGAAGGCTTGATCCGTTGCCTCTTTTGTTGGATGAATAGGACTGGGATAATTCATCGCTTCTGCACGGCCACGTTCTTTTTCCATGTAAGCTCCTCGCACGAGTTTCGCACCCAGGAAATATTGATGAGCAGTCGCAATATCAAACGCGTCCTGAAGATTCTTCAAAGATGCTGTTCGATAAAGCTGATAGGTATTAAACACAATGGCTTTCTCTAAATTATACCGATGCATCATCTCATCCGCCAACGCATCGATGGGATCTTGAATCCAAGTTTCTTCCGCATCAATCAAAACCTGAACTTTGTGAGCATGGGCCATAGCACAAATCCGGTCAACGC
>JANODK010000156.1:0-4362 GCA_031412655.1 Chryseolinea sp. | reverse complement strand
CTTCATTTCGGGCTCCAATGATAATATTCGAAATGGTAGGTCGCTGTAGCAACCAGTTCAATGATATCTGCGAAATGGTTTTGCCTGTTTCGTTTGATAATTCATCCAATACATCTACAATAGCATGAAGTCGTTCATCATCCTGAGTGGTATTTAGCACGGGATTTCCTCCCTGCGCTACACGAGCATCTGAAGGAGCAGGTTTATCCCTGCGATATTTACCTGTGAGTTTACCACTCGCCAGTGGGCTCCATACAATGGTTCCAACGTTCTGATCCAAACCCAATGGCATTAACTCCCATTCGAAATCGCGATTAAGCAAAGAATAATATGCCTGATGCGCAACATACCTGGACCAACCATATCGCTCAGAGATTGACAATGATTTCATCAAATGCCATCCTGAAAAATTGGAGCACGCAATGTATCGCACCTTACCACTTTGAACTAGATCATTAAGTGCGTTAAGGGTTTCATCAATGGGTGTGTTGGCATCAAAGCCATGCATGTGATAGATATCAATACGATCTGTATTTAATCTCTTCAAACTGTCCTCGCACGATTTAATGAGATTGAATCGCGAGGAACCAAAGTCGTTAATGTTATCCGTCATCGGAAAGGTTGCCTTCGTTGATATCAACACTTTATCTCTCAAACCCGTAATGGCCTTCCCTAAGATCTCTTCTGAAATTCCCCTCGAATAAACATTGGCAGTATCAAATAGATTGACTCCTGCATCAAGACAAAGATTGACCATCTTTGTGGCTTCATCCACTTGTGTACTCCCCCACGCTTTAAAGAAATCATTACCACCTCCAAAGGTGGCTGTGCCAAAACTTAGCACAGGTACTCGCAAACCAGCACTTCCTAATTGTCTGTATTCCATTTCTATTATTTGATTGTTTAGTCCTTTAAGGTTAAAAAGTTGGGGTCAATTACATATTATCAACCCTCGACAATGATAAGTATTTTCAAGAAGATGTTTTATGGAATACTAGTGTTACTTGTCGCAAATGACCCGGGAAATTGTCGGAAAAAGCAAATCATGAATGGGATATCCGCACTATCTTTATTAAACAACTTAACTATCAAACAAAATAGTACGCTATGAAAAAGACAAATATCCTGTATTGGGTCTTCACCGGAATATTCGGAGCTTTTATGATGTTCTCTGCCATTCCTAACATTCTCGTAGTTCCAGATTCCGTAACATTTATAACTGCTCTTGGATATCCAAAATACATTATACCCTTTTTAGGCGTGGCTAAATTCCTAGGCGTTGTCGCGATCCTCGTTCCTGGATTTCCAAGATTAAAAGAATGGGCCTATGCTGGTTTATTTTTTGATCTGGCAGGAGCGACTTATTCGGTTATATGTACCTCTGGGCTCGAGCCTTCAATAGTTTTCATGCTTCCTCCCTTTTTAGTAGAGGCATTGTCATATATCTATTACCATAAGCGACTAAGCGCTTCAACTGCGAATTGATTTCTGATGCGAATAAAAAAACCGAGAGTCTCCCCTCGGTTTTTAACCTACCTATACTCCCTAAAATTATCCGATTACTTTTTCAAGGTCATCGATTTTTTGCTGAGCCTCAGTCTTACCAAGGGAAAGAGCAATCTTGTAAAGCTCTAATGCTTCACGTCTTGTTTCTTTCTTCTTGCGAGGCGCAAAATTTGTGCGCTTTGCAACTAATTCCAAAGCTTCAGCTCGTTGATAAAAAAGGTCTGCCTTTTCTACCCGAGCGGTTTCGCTCATCACACGCGCTTCTTCTTCTTTTGTAATCAATTCGTTTTCTTTCACTTTAATAAATTGTTCACGTTCAGTGATCAAAGAATCTTTCTGTGTAACCTGGGAAAGTAATACACCATTTTCATTGCGCAGTTTAGTACCTTCCTCCTGCAATACAGCCAATTGTTTGTTCGCTTCTTCTAGTTCGTTCTTGAGGCGCTTAATGGTTGCAGAATATCCTGACTTCGAGGAATTTGACTTCTTCAATGTTTCTTCAAGATTTGCAATTTTTGCTTCCGTTTCACCAACGTATTTGTTAATGTTTTTTAAGCGTGCTGTATAATCCTGAACGTTGGTGCCTTCAACCATACTAAGACGTAACGCAGCACGGTTAGCATCAATTGAGTCCAATAATGTACCAACCTCCTGAAGAGTGGCCATCGATTGTTGTGCAGCATTTAATTCTACTCGCAAAGAATCGTTACTTGATTTCAATGCTTCTTTTTCTTTTACTCCGCAGCTTGATAAAAATGCTACCAGTGCGATTCCAAGGATAATTTTAGTTTTCATGGTTATTATTGTTTGTTAATGTTGGCTTTTTGCTATGTTTTTGATCGGTACATTCCAAAGCGTATGCCAGCATAGTTAAAAATGCATTTGGAGTTGCATTTGTAAACTAACGGTTGATTTTGACGGATTGTCGATGGATTCATGCATATACTTTGCCCTACTAAAAGAGAACTAAATTTACGTTGGTGAAGGTTGTGGATTTTTTTTCACAATACCTGCAAGCATTTCTACTATCTCGAAATCATAAGTTGAAATGGATCTTCAGTTATCGAATAATCATTTCTTCTCCGTTTTCTTTTGCTTTTTGAAATAGCCTCTTAACAAAAAGTTATGTTGAAGCGCTTCCATATTTTCGTCTAGTTTAACAGAAGCAGATTGGGCATTATCAAGAGTGATTTTAAGTTTATTGGCGAAGACTGTATCGGCCAACAAAACACCCACGGCATTATTGTTACTGTTAATTTTAGCAATCACAGCCTGTAAATCGTGTGACATTCGTTTTGTATCCGCACTTACTTTTGCAACGTTGTCCAGTGCACTTTCAAATGTAGATACGTACGCAGTATCGGTTAATAGTTTGGTTACAAGACCATCTCCATCATTGATTTTATGCATGGTCAAATTCAATTCTGAAGTAGCTTTGTTCGTATTGTCGCCCGCTGATTTCAATGATATGATAGCAGAACGCAAATCATCGGAGATCGGTCCATCGTGGAGTAACTCTCCAAAAATACCTTCTCCTTTACTTAATCGCGCGCTGATCAGTTTAAGATCATCGGTTATAGAGCGCGTATTCGTTCCTACTTCTTTTGCTATATTAAAGAGTTCCTGCGTATCCGTTGGAGAATAGGAATTAATAGTATCTCCATTCTCAATAATTTTAGCACTGCTGCCTGGTCGTATTATGACAATTTTATTTCCGATCAATCCGTCAGATCCAATAATAGCCGTTGCATCTTTTTTGATGAATTCATTTTGCTTATCCTTCAGAGAAAGCTGAACGATAACCTGACCTTCTGATATGATTTGTACTTTTTTTATTGTGCCTACCTTAACACCAGATAACCACACGTTATCACCTTCCTTTAAACCTTCCACATTCTTAAAAATAGCGGATACCATATAGGTTTTATTAAAGAAGTTATTCTGACTTCCTAAATAAAAAATGGTAGATAGAAAAATGATAATTCCACCCAGAACAAAGGCTCCTAGCTTAATGTTTTGTTTGTATTCCTGCTGGCTCATAATAAAGTTGTTAATAGTTAAAAAAGGCAGCTAGTTCTGCGTCACCTTTTGCTTTTAGTTCATCAAATGTTCCTTCAATTTTATTCACACCTCCAAATAGTGCAATGATTCTATCAGCAGTAGCACGCGCGCTGCTGATATCATGAGTAATAATAATGGAGGCTGTATCATGTTTATCTCTCATTTCCAAAATCAGATCGTTAATCTCAGCAGAGGTTATTGGATCCAAACCTGCTGTCGGTTCGTCATACAACATGATCTTCGGTTTGAGAATTAGCGTTCGGGCGATGCCAATTCTTTTTTTCATACCGCCCGATAGTTCTGCCGGTTTTTTATCGGCTGACTTTTCAAGACCCACTTCACGTAGTGATGTCATCACACGTTCGTCCAGCGTGGCTTTATCAAAAATTTTAAGATTTCTTTTCAATGGGAATTCCAAATTCTCGCGAATCGTCATGGAATCATATAATGCACTACCTTGAAATGAGAATCCAACTTGTAAACGGTATTCATTCAATTTCTCTGTTGATAAATGAGGGACATCATAACCGAGTACATGTATATCGCCACTGTCTGGTGTTAACAATCCAACCATACATTTAATCAATACAGATTTGCCTGAACCTGATTTGCCCAGCACGCCTACGTTTTCGCCTTTAAAAACATTTAGTTCCTCTATAAGCAATTTGTGTAATAGTTTTTGGTCTATGTGTTTATTCGCCAATAAAAAATTTTCTAATTGGGCAGTGCCAAACTCTTCTCCATTTTCATTTGTTGTTTCTGTCAAACCGTGGAGTTCCCGCATCCACTGCCCAG
>JANODK010000155.1:0-13442 GCA_031412655.1 Chryseolinea sp. | reverse complement strand
GTTGATTTTGTTGAAATAGGAATACAGCGGTATAAGGAAAAACAATTAAACCACCAGATTGCCTACCTGCACAAAAAAGCAAAAGAGCTTAATCTATCTTTGATTCCAATCCCATATGAATGAGTTCATTGGTAGAAGGGCCGGGGATGAGGCCTAATCACTCCAAGGTGTATCTTAATCTACAAGTTCAGCGATAATCCCTTAAAAAGTGACGGTTAAGCGCTGATTCTGTCGATGGCTGACGTAAATGCATTCCTTGTAAGAATTTGGAGTAATCCATCCATTTACACCCTCTCTTTCCGCTTAAAGTATCCGTATACACTACTGTATATTAATTAGTTACAACCGCTTTAGCTGAATTTTGATCGAAATGAGGCGCGTTCAAATATCACATTTTTCCCCTGTAAGAATTGCTTTCATTTAAGCCCGGAATTGGATTTCCAAAGATCAAAAAGCACAATGAGGTGAATTCTCCTTACATGCTTGCCTTAGTCCTCTATAATGCAAAGCGCAGTGGTTAAGGTCATCCTACCTTTGATCTATCAAACAACAAAGACCCATGAAAAAAATTATCATCATCGCATTTGCAGCATTAACCACGCTGTCATCCTGCAGTTTTGAATCCTACTCCAGTTGCCCGGCTTATTCCAGTTCACATAAAGTAACGAAGCACGGTGCAAAGGCACAGACGAAGTACACGAAGAAAAACGCAAAGAAGAATTCCTGGATTTAGGCTAACGATATAGGAGCCCAAGAAGAGAGCAAGTAATGGATGTGGAGCGTTTGTCTGGTGTGTTCTCTTCTTTCCTTTTTTTTCTTAGTTAATTATTACACCATCGGCCATCGTTATTCTTCTGTCGGCCATTTTTGAAAGCTCTTCATTGTGTGTTACAATAATGAAGGTTTGTCCAATCTCTTTTCGAAGTTGAAAAAACAAGTGATGAAGTTCCAATGCGTTTTTGGAATCAAGGTTTCCACTGGGTTCATCTGCTAAAATCAGATCTGGTGAATTAATCATCGCTCTTGCCACCGCGATTCGTTGCTGCTCTCCTCCGGAAAGTTCCGATGGTTTGTGATGTATTCTATCTTCAAGCCCAAGCATCTTTAATAATTCATTCGCGCGATCTTTCACTTTCTTTTCACTAGTGCCGGATATAAGACCCGGGATGATCACATTTTCCAACGCGGAAAATTCAGGTAATAAATTATGAAATTGAAACACAAAGCCCAAAGCATTATTTCGAAACGCAGCAAGGCTTTTTGAGGATTGAGAGAAAACATCACGTCCTTTAATCTCCACAGATCCTTTATCCGGCATATCGAGCGTACCGAGTATATGGAGTAGCGTACTTTTACCTGCACCCGATGCGCCAACAATGGCAACTACTTCACCAGACTTAATCTCAAAGTCTATCCCCTTCAGAACTTTCAGTTGTCCGTATGACTTTTCAATCGAAGTTGCTTTCAGCATAATGGCCAATTCAATAAGTTTTCTTGAAATAAACCATTAAATAAACTAGTTTCGCTCCGAAAGAAAAAATCAATGAACATACACGAATATCAAGGCAAGGAGATTCTGAAAAAGTTTGGTGTAGCAATTCAACGCGGAGTGGTTGCCGATACCCCGGAGTCGGCTATCGCAGGAGCTAAAGAATTGCAAGCTGAAACCGGAACCAAATGGTTTGTGGTGAAAGCTCAGATTCATGCCGGTGGCAGAGGGAAGGGAACCGTAAAAGAAACCGGTTCAAGAGGTGTTGTTTTGGCTAAAAGCATTGCCGAAGTCCCCGAGAAAGTGAAAGGTATTTTAGGCGGAACATTGGTCACAATTCAGACTGGAGCCGAAGGAAAGAAAGTTAACAAGGTATTGATTGCTGAGGATGTTTATTATCCTGGTGAATCAGAACCGAAGGAATATTACATGAGTATACTTTTGGATCGCTCAAAAGGCTGTCCTGTTATCATGGCCTCAACAGAAGGAGGAATGAACATTGAAGAGGTGGCAGAGAACCATCCTGAAAAGATCGTGAAGGAATGGATTGATCCTTCCATAGGCCTGCAGGGATTTCAGGCAAGAAAGGTTGCCTTTGCTATGGGCTGGGAAGGCAATGCTTTCAAAGAGGGCGTAAAGTTTATCCACGCTCTTTACTCGGCATATCTCGGACTGGATGCCTCCATGTTTGAAATCAATCCTGTATTGAAGACCTCCGACAACCGAATCATTGCTGTAGATGCTAAAGTAAATCTGGATGATAATGCTTTGTACCGTCATAAAGATTTAGCGGAATTAAGAGATATTACAGAAGAAGATCCATTGGAAGTTGAGGCTGGAAAAGCCGGGCTGAATTACGTTAAGCTAGACGGCAATGTTGGCTGCATGGTGAACGGTGCCGGACTTGCCATGGCTACTATGGATATTATTAAACTTTCTGGTGGCGAGCCCGCTAACTTCCTGGATGTTGGTGGTGGAGCGAATGCAGAAACGGTTGAAGCCGGCTTTAGAATTATCCTGAAAGACCCGAATGTAAAGGCCATCCTAATTAATATCTTCGGAGGCATTGTTCGATGCGACCGGGTTGCGAATGGTGTGGTTGAAGCGTATAAAAAGATTGGAAATATTGGTGTTCCGATTATCGTTCGCCTTCAGGGCACAAATGCTGAGGAAGGCGCGAAGATCATTGAACAATCAGGTCTTAAGGTATTCTCTGCAATTGTTCTTAAGGACGCTGCACAGAAGGTGAAAGAGGTACTGGCGTAACGGTTTTTGTTCACAATTCTATTGATTATATTGCCTGTTATTAGATTAAAACTTTGAGCATGAATAAAAAGCAACTCCTTGTCCTGTTTTTGATTGGTCAAACGCTGCTTGTTTCGGGGCAAAGCTTTTATGCTGTCCGAAGAGAGCGCTCATTGATGGCCATTGCCGGAACAGGAAATTCATCTTATTTTGGAGAGCTCAAGGATGCTAAGGAATACTTAGATCCCCGATTAAACATCAACGTTGGTTTGCAGTATTTTCTTACGCCACGGATTAGCACACGAGTTGAATTAACGTATTTTCAACTCCACGGAACAGACGAGAATTCATCCGATGGAAGTCGTGTAAGCAGAAATCTCTCTTTCAACTCCAGTAATTTTGAGCTTAACGCATCGGGCGCTATTAATCTTTTTCCCTTAGGTCAGCGGTTTTATCAGCGTCCCCCCATTAATGTTTACGCTTTTGTTGGTGTTGGATTGCTGTACACAAATCCGACAGCAAAACTGGATGGAAAGAAGTACGCTTTGCAGCCGCTGCAAACAGAAGATGTGAAGTATAGCCGGTTTCAATTTGTAATTCCGTATGGTATAGGAGCCAGGGTTAAGGTCAATCCATTTTTCAATGTGGCTATAGAAGGTGGCTATCGAATTACGTTCACTGATTATCTGGATGATGTCAGCACTGTTCATCCGGACAAATCCACATGGGATCCAGGCTCTCCCCGATTCAAATTATCAGATAGAAGAGCTGAAGTTGGTTTTGAACCATACGATCCGGGTACACAAAGAGGTAATCCGGGGAAAAATGATGGATACTTCTTGTTGAATGTTAAGGTTGAATATTATCTACCAAAGAATTTTCTCTTTAGCGATACACAACGAAGGTACTACAATCAGAAGCGCAAGTTAATGTACAAGCGCAGACGTAAATGATAGAATGCTTTTGATTTATTTTATTTAGAATCCAACACTTCGTATCTCGAATAGTTACTCTTAAATTCCGGAACCAGTTCTTTCATTAATGTTACCATTTTAAGTTCATTGCGATCATGAACGAGTTCATGGAACAAATCAACAAATTTATCGATTTCAGAATAAGAGTACTCCTGCACCTTCGCGATCATTATTTTATCGTGGTGTGTCTTCACTGTATTCTCCCGTATATTGAGAAGTTCTTCGTAGAGTTTCTCCCCTTCTCTTAATCCACTGAAAACAATATCGATGTCTTTTCCAGGTTCAAATCCAGAAAGCCAAATCATCCGTTTTGCTAAGTCAAGAATCTTGACCGACTGCCCCATGTCAAAAATAAAAATCTCCCCTCCTTTTCCCATTGCACCAGCTTCCAATACAAGTCTACACGCTTCTGGAATAGTCATGAAGTAACGCGTAATTTCAGGGTGGGTAACGGTAACAGGACCACCTTGTTCAATCTGCTTTTTAAACAACGGAATAACTGAGCCATTAGAGCCCATTACATTTCCAAATCGAGTGGTTACAAATGCAGTATGTGCTGTTGCTAAATTCTCGAGATGCTTATTTAATGATTGCACATAAATTTCTGCAATCCGCTTTGAACAGCCCATTACGTTTGTCGGATTAACTGCTTTATCAGTTGATATCATGACAAACTTCTTTACGCTAAATTCAACCGCTAGATCTGCTAATATTTTTGTTCCTAATATATTACACGTGATGGCTTCTGATGGGTTTCCCTCCATCATTGGGACGTGCTTGTAAGCAGCAGCATGAAATATAATGTCGGGTGTGTGCTCCCTGAAAATTGAGCGGATTCGTTCGCTATTGGTTATGTCGGCTATATACGATACAACCTGAAAATGGTGATCAACTAATTTTGTCTGTCTATCAATTTCAAACAAAGGTGATTCAGCCTGATCAATTAATATGAGTGATGCAGGATTGTATTGAATGATCTGTCGTACCAGCTCACTACCAATCGAACCCGCAGCACCTGTAATACAAATTCTATTTCCACGAAGTTGTCTTTCAAGATTTTTATCCTCCAGCTTGATGGTTTCTCTCTCCAATAGATCCTCAATATTAATTTCCTTGATCTGATTGAGGCTTAGCTCACCCTTAACCCATTTATCCACTGAAGGCACCATGCTTACCTTTACCTGATTTCGCAGGCATATATCCACAACCTCACTCTTTATATCAGGGGATAAGCTCTTTATCGTAATAATCACGTTATCAATATTGAAGTTATTGATCAGCATCTCCAATTCATTCGCATCTGCACTGTAGATTTTTGATCCATTTAAAACCTTTCCGATTTTATTAAGATCATCTTCCAAAAAACCCACTACGCGTGAGGTGGGTGTCGAATCGATAACGTGCTTGGTAATGATTCCGGTTTGTCCTGCACCATAAATCAATACGTTTGAATTCTTTAAAAGTGCCTTTTTATAGAATGAAAAAATATACTTAACCAAAAGCCTGTAGTTAAACAGAAAAAGGAAAGAAGCTAAAAAAGAAATCAGAATAACGGAATAGGGAATAAGGTTTGCCTTGCTATTATAGAAGTAGATTAAATTAAATGCCGCAACCAAAACGGCATTAAGAACAAGCATGTAAAAAATCCGAACGCCATCCTGAAGTCCGGTGTATCGGATAATGCCTCGGTAACTGTTGGTCAGCAGAATGGCAGTTAGTCCAAAAAGAACCTGAAGGGTGATACCTTCAAAGAAATTGTTGTGGGAAATCTCGTGGATATTAAAACTAAAACGAAGCAGGTATCCAAAGATAGACGAGAAGCAAATGAACACTAAGTCAATAAAAATGATTACCCAGCGGGGTAGTATCTTGAGATTATAAATCAGTTTTTGTATATAATTCATTGTATTCGATGAGATCAATGTCCATGCTGTCAAAAATAAAACAATTTACAGCCATCGCAATGAAAGCTTACACTCTGGACTTCTTCCGCAAGCTGGCAATTTTTCGCGCACCAATAAGTGCACCGGCACCAATAAGAATCTCAATCCCGGTTATCGGCACGTCCGGATCTGCACTTGGATCGGCCGGAGGATTGGGTTGTGCAAAGACAATAACTTGCATGAACAACACAAATGTGCAAAGTAAAAACAACTTCATCTTGAGGGGTGACTTCATGAGTCTATCTTTTATAAAGCTTTAAACTAATTATTCGATCAGAAGTAAACAACTGCAGAATATAAACTCCGGTTGGAAGGCTACTCATATCGACACTACCTTTTCTACTCGCTCCTTCTTTAATCCACGCACCTTCCGCAACAACAGTGCCCATATTGTTATGCAGGGTAACTTTGCGAATGTCTGTTTTGTTCTCTGATTCATCGATATATACCTTATCAACAACAGGATTAGGATACACTGAAATACCAGACGTTAAATTTTGATGTTCGGTTGCCAGAATCACAAACTCATACTCCGAAGAGGAAGAACAACCCTGGGTACTTACTTCTACACTGTAGGTTCCGGATTTTTCAGGAATCAACGAATTGGATACTTCACCTGTCATTTCAATGCCATTGAAAAACCATTTATTTCCTTCTGCATAGTTGGAATGTAATGCGCCATCTTCACCTTCGGTAATCTCTACTTCTTCAAACTGCACCACGGTCGCTAAAGCAGGAACACGATCGCTTAAACATCCAGAGATACTGCTTGCAGAAACATAATATGTTCTGGATTTAGAAATGACCGGTGTTGTGAAATCCTTACCGGATGACAGAACGATTTCAGAGGTCATATCATCGTACCATTTGAAACTACCATTTTCACTTGTGGTTGATGCCATTAATGTAACGGCTCCATCCTGACATGCTTTTCCAGAAGTTGCTTCAACAGAAGGTTTTTCATTCACAACAATACTTCCCTGATATAATTTTGCAGTAAGACATCGCTGAGTTGACGCTTGTATAACTACACTGTTTAATCCATTGGAGAGATTTTCCTTATTGACCACAAGGACAAGATCATTTCCATTTCCCTGTAAAGAGTCAGATACAGACAAACCATCCTTTCTCAGAAAATAACTTACGTCAGAACGTGAGTTTACTATCGTTATGGAAGCGTTATCGCCCTCGCAAACTGGCTGCGAAGAAAGTTGCAATTCATCAGAAAACGCTTCTTCAGAGAATGAAACAGAAAAGCGATTTGAACCGAAACTCGCTGGGTTGCTTGTTACATCAAAGGTATATTGATTAACCGCTTTGACATCCATTGTCTTGTTAAGGAAATTGTCAATAAGTGTAATATTAACTTCGCCATTAAACGTTTCAATTTCTGAAAACTCAAGTTTATAAGTACCTACTGCTGCATTCGTAATGTTAAGCTTAACAGGCTGTGAGCAAGTAAAGGGTGATGAGTTAATGGCCAAGACTTCTCCGGTGCTAAGGATCGATGATAAATTGAAAGTAGAATTGGCAAATTTTCTGGAATCCGTTTCTGCATCGTAGCCTGTTGATGCGTCCTTTCTAAAATGGATTACCGTTTCATCACGAAGTGTTCCTTTTACCATTGATATACGCAACAAATCAGCAAGAGCAGCTTCTTTTAAGAACGTTGTCTGCTGGCCTGCTACCTTCACATTTTCATTGGCTGTAAGTGTGGGTGCCGCGGTCGCCTGAATCCAAAAGGCCTGACCAATCGGAATGTATCGTGTTCCTCCATTTACTGGTATTGAGCCATTCCATGTTGCAAATTGACCAGTAGCATTATCACGAATATAAATTGTACCGCCAACATTTGTCTTTGTCCATCCCGCAGCTGCATTCCAATCAATGGTAGAAGGATATGGGTTACCGACTAAATTCCAGCCGTCATTTGCTGCATTGCCAGAAGATGTAATGGTAGATGGTAATGTAACTGGTGTCACATTACCTTGATTGATAGGGCCACTCAAATTCCATAGCGCTGACGACAGTAGATTGCCACGAACAAATAAAGAGTAGCCACGCCCTGGAGTGAAAACTTCTGAATTCGCTGCAGAAGGAAAGTCAACGTAGCCATCGTTAATGTCATTAATCAAATCACCATTGGTGTCTGTTATCACATTTTCATTATACAGAAACAGCGATTGGTTTGTGCCGCAACCTGCGCATACGCTGGTTCCAGTAAAAGAACCGGTCACAGGAATTTCATTCTGAATATCGGATACTGGTGCATTCTGAACAGGGGAAGATATGTAACGATAAATACGTCCGCCACTTGGGCCTTCAATGGACATGAATCTTTCCACAGTAACATTTCCTGTAACAGCAGAAACACCCGAAAGTGTTGCTATACTGCCGTCAGATGTTGGGTTATCAGCCGTTGAAATAATGGTGAGAACCCCCGATCCTGCTCCGTCTGCATCTAAAATAGCAGTGGTATTAAGCGTCAGCACGCCCCGTAAGTCTACATTTCCGGAAATTGACACATCCGGATTTGCGGTGTTATTTTGAATGGTAACGTTGTTGAACGTAATATCTTGAGTACCACCAATGGTCTTGGTTCCGTTTGCTGTATTCGTAAAAACAACGGTTCCGGTAGCCGGATTAAACACACCATTGTTCGTGAAGTTTCCAGTGATATTTAATGTTGCTGGCGAAGTAAGTGTGCCACTAATCGTTATGTTTTGGAAAGTAGGATTGGTTGATCCTGAAATGGTACTTGCTCCGGTGAAATCAACAGTTCCTGCATTTCTATTAAACGTACCATTATTCACAAAATCTCCCGCGATGCTGAGTGTTGTGCTGGGAGCGTTAAACGTTGTCCCACTATGCGTAAGGTTCATTACCGAAACGGAGTTGGCTCCTGAAGTGAATGTGCCTGAACTGATCAAAAGATTTCCGGTAGCCACTATTGAACCTCCTAGTGAAACAATACCACTAGAGTTACTGGTTACATCTTCTAAGTTTCCACTGGCCTCAACTCCGGTAGTGAGATTACCACCCGTTAATATCAAATCGTAAGGACCACCTGTTGGTATCGCTCCCGTAATGGAAGCATTTGCATTACGCGTAAAAACTGCGCCACTTGCCATACCCAACCCGGAAGTATTGACAAAAACACCATCTGTTAAATTAAGTGCTGTACTAATGGTCAGTACACTGTTTAGTGTTACCAGGTTACCCGCAGTCGGTCTGTTTAAGGTCAACGTGCCTAATGTATTGCCAGAAGGTGAGAAATTAATTGTACCGAAAGCGCCAGCATTCAAAATATTCATGGTGGATGAAGAGTTCGATGAGAACAATCCTCCATTATTGGTTATCTGACTATTAAAGGTTACGGTTTGGTCTTCGAAAAAGAAAGTAGTTCCATTTCCTAAAGTAAGATCATCCGTAAGCGTAACAGAACCGTTCGCATCCATCGTTCCAGCGGTTAGAACTAAGTCATTTGTAATGGCCAATGTTCCATCCGTTTGGACTGATCCGTTGGTTATGGTTAAGCTGTTTGTTAACACGGTATTACCCGAAACAAGCAAGCTACTCGCATTGCTTAATGTAACATCTCGCCCATTCAGATCTCCATTGATGATTACCGATCCTGCCGTTATACTGAGAAGACTTGATGCAGCATTTGTATTCACATTCAGGGTCGGGTTAAATGTTGTGGCCCCTGAGCGGTTATACGTCAACGCTTCTAAGGATGTGGCACCGGCTAAAGGAAATATGATATCACCTGTCCCGTTAATAGCAAGGTTACTGTTTGCACCGGAGAAACTAATTGCACTTCCACCAGTAATATCACCTCCAAAAATGACATTTGCATTTGCCGTTCCACTGGTTACGGTAATGTTTCCACCGAGGTTTACATTTCCGTTTAACGTTAATGTTCTCACCGTTCCTATCGAAGTGAAAATGATATCTCCGGCTTGTAGATCGGATGCTCCACTCACCGTTAAGCTGGCATTGGAAATGGTAAGATTACCGGTTTGTAAAGTAAGGTTACCCAAAAGTGAAAGCGTTGTGGCCGCCACCTGCGTAACACCGGCATTATTGTTAACAACAGTTGTTATTCCGGCCACCGTTGGTTGTCCATTACCCATAAACTGAGCACCCAAACCATTGTAAATTATTTGAGATCCGGAATTATAAACTCGATTTCCTGCTGTTACTCGTACGTTACCACCTGCTGCGCTTTGTCCTGCTCCGGTTTGAATTGCCCCAGCAGCATCCGTGGACGCAACACGTAAAATGGAATTGGTACCCAGAGTAAAAAAACACGTCCCGCTTCCCGCTAATTGAGACTCTCCAATAACGTCAAGCTCATTATCATTTGCCACGCTGTAGGCTAACCTATTGGTTAAGGTTGTCGTGGGGGTTCCTGCTTCAGTAAATGAGTGCACAGTTCCTGCCGGGCCAACAAAATTGATATTTCCTTGCGCTACGTTATTTCCATTTTCAGTGAACACTCCAGCCTGCAAAGTAAAGTTCCCGGTAAGATTCAGGGTTCCCAGGCCATCATTACCTGCATCCGCCAAACGAACATAACCCGCAGAAAGGTTCTGGTTATAGCTACCAGCAACATTAACTACTGTACTACCAGTAGTACAAAAAACAAGTCTCGTGCCACCACTCACGCTTAAATCACCACCTACTGAAATTGCTGAGGCCCCGGTTGTGCCTAATCGTAAAATTCCGCTGGCTCCCGTTGATGATATAGTGAGGTTTCCCTGAATAGTAGTAAGCAGCCCACTTAGCGTAATACTAGAGGTTTGGGAAGTACAGTTCCATAGAACATTACCGAAATTCTGACCCCAGTTGCCACCCGCTGTTGCGGTCGTAAATGTATTGGTGTAACCTGATATTTCTAAAATTGACGAAGCATCCCAGGAAGCCAAAGGTATAATACCCTGAGTGGTAGTGAAGGAATGTCTATAAGTGCCCGTACTACTGATATGCAAATTTGTGCCATTTGTTCCCGTAATCGTTGATCCAGGACTGGCAACTAATGTACCGTCTACAATCAACTCATCACTCGCGGTTGAAGATATATTCAAAATACCACCTGTATTTACAGTAAGCAAAACCCCAGCACTAACTGTGGTTTGATCTATAATAGCCGAATATCCGGTTGGAATGGTGACATCATGATTTACAACAATGGATGTGGAGTTAGTTGCATCTGGGATTATGCCTCCATTCCAGGTTAAAGTATTGTTCCAAGGACCCGGTTGGGCTGAAGTAATTTGAGAAAACGCATTGTTTCCACCTGTCAACAGCATTCCAACCAGTACCAACGTCAGACCAAAGTTCTTCATAGTTTCACTTCCTTACAGTTAGAGCAAAAATAGCTATAAATCCAATCAATACAGATTTTCAAAATAGTTAATTCAAGGCAAATCATACATGTAACCTTTACGATCCAACTTAAGATTACTCACTCATCACGCGTATAATTTCTTCCTGGTGAAGAAGGGCGTCATGATCGGATGGAAGGCATAAGCCAGATTCAAACAACCGATCTGAAACACCATTCAGAATCGAATCGTATTTACTAAAAAGAGGTTGCCTATGCATGGGGTTCCACATCAGCCTTGCCTCCATACCTTCCTCAGCCAATTTCTGCATTAATTTAGTATTTGTAAGTTGATTTAGAGTCCTTCTCTGATTGATCAGTAATGTTGAAAACCAATGATTGGATTGAAAAAGATCATCCTGCTTTTGAAACGTAAAACCATCCACATTCTTCAGGGCAGACTCGTAATAATCAAAAACCCTCTTCCTCTCTTTGAGCTTAGTGGGTATATCAATCCATTCACTTAAACCTACTGCAGCATTAATCGGACTCATTCGATAGTTAAATCCCAACTCCTGATGTTCATAAAACGGTTTATCCTCACGCGATTGTGTTGCCCAAAAGAGAATTTTCTGATAGTAATCCGGATTGTCTGTCAGGATTGCCCCACCTCCAAAAGTGGTCACAATCTTATTCGTATTGAACGATAAAGTTCCGATTGATCCAAACACGCCAACGTGTTTACCTTTATAATATGAACCAATAGCTTCTGCTGCATCCTCTACGATGGGTATGGAATACTGATTGGCGATCTCAATGATATCATCCATTTTTGCCGGCATACCATAAGCATGAACAACGACAATGGCCTTTGGCTTTTTATTTCTGGAAATTAAATGTTCAATCCCTTTCTTTAACAAGTCGGGATCCATGTTCCAGGTATCCATTTCGCTGTCAACAAAAAAAGGAATGGCACCTTGGTAGAGTATTGGATTTACGGAAGCAACATAGGTGAACGTGGATACTAAAACGTAATCACCAGTCGATACACCTAATGCCCGCAATGCCAAATGAATGGCAGCGGTACCGGTGTTCAGTGCTACAACATACTTTGAACCGGTAAGTTCCTTAATCTGATTTTCAAAATCACGAATGATCTCGCTGTGATGACGATCACGATACACTTCAAGCGTCCTGGCTATTTTATTTCCATCGATTGGATTATAGGAGAGATTGATTTTGACTTTCATTTACCCAATCTATTTTGTCTCTTTTGATATAGAAAAGATACCATTAAAAGAATCATTAAGGTAGGATTAATGATCAAACGATGTATTTGCGATAATAATGGAGACGATAATTCACTATCACCTTCGGTCGATAACTTAATCCAAAAATACAAAGGCAGAATAATAAACAACTCCACTAAGAAGAGAAGGAACGCAACCTTCATATACTTTTTCCCTTTAAACAGAATGTAGATGAAGAAGATACAAATACCATCATTGATCAGGAATCGAATCAATTTATTCACAACAAATCCAGTATAGGGCCACGGGGAATCGGATATTCCCAATCGACCTTGTATAAACCTGAAGTAATCAAACTTTTGAAAAATAAAAACCATCGCCAGCATAATGCAGGTCAATGCAATCAAATAAAACAGTTTGACTTTATTGTTCAACGTGCTTCGTTTTATCGGTACTCAACTTCGTTACCCAAATGATCCACAATACAATAACGACAAGATACAAGGCAGCCGTAAAAAAATATTTATGGATGTAGTAGAAGTAATGCGTATTCTGTCGAGCGGCAACGTACAGCAAGATGATCCGGAGAAGATTAAACAAATGAATGATGAGCAAACCCAACGGCAAAAACCAAAGCATTCGTTTCGCGTATCCACCATAAGCAACCAGAAAGGCTACAAACACAATCATCACATTTAAACCGTTGCATCCTTCAAACACATTGATCACACCATCGCCATTCTCTTGCATGGAGATGCTTTTCATTCCTTGATTTATTTTAATGGAGGACTCAACACCTAGTATATTTTGTACCTGTGAAGTTTGATTCGTAACCCAATAGGTAATGGGATCAGGCTGGGCTACATAGGAATCAATAAAAACTCCATAGAGAATATTCCCGCAGAAATACACCGCGAGAAATTTTCCAAGAAACAGAAAGGAGTATTTAAAATCTTTGAACATCGCTAAATCGCCTTTGCGGGAACGCCCACCAGTGTTACATGATTGATAGAGTCCGCGATAACAACAGCTCCTGCTCCTACTTTACACTCTTTACCAATGGCAATGTTTTGTAAAATCCTTGCCCCTGAACCGATTAGTGTTGACTCACCAATCGTAACATTTCCTGAAATGCTACAGCCAGGCATCAGTGTACTGAAGCTACCGATCCGAACATCGTGCCCGATGGTACATGCCAGGTTTATCATTACA
>JANODK010000154.1:0-8082 GCA_031412655.1 Chryseolinea sp. | reverse complement strand
TTAATTGAAGGTATCCAAATCATTCCAATTTCTACCAGGATCAATGGCAATATTGAAAACATCCACTCCGTCACAATACCTTGTATGTTGGGATCTTCAATTACTTTAAACATGAAATCGAGGGGAACGACCTGGTATATTCGCACAAAGACAAATGCCAGCGCACAGGTATAACTGCGCACCATAAACTGTTTATGCGCAACTATATTTTTTTGTTTGATAGTATACCATGCAAGTGCGGTAGTGAGGAAAAGTAAAAATGACAATGGAATAAGTGAAAACCGGCAGGCAACACAATCAAATATCAGTGCAAGTCGGAATGCTGACACGGCAGCGATCAAAGTTCCGATAACATAAATCTTTCCGGCTAACCGATGGAATTTCAAATATTTTGTTCGAACGAATTTCCAAAACTGAATGGGCCCTAGAAACAAAGAACACGTGGCACCCAGAATATGGGCTACAAACCAAAATTGATTACCAGAAAATCGCTCATTACGATATCCAAATAAATACGCAACAGCATTATCAAAATAGAAGTTAGCAGACAATAGAATGAGGACGGTCCAAAAAGTAAAGAGTAGAATTCTATTTAATTTCATGAAACAGGGTATTTTTTTGTTGACGAAATAAATATGAGTGAATCATCACTTTCAATTTTAAGTCAGCATAGCAAGTGCCCACACCACATAAAACCAGATATACCCTATCCAATTGATTGGATGTATTCTTCGTATTGTTATCCAATCGTACACAAACATGGAAATGAACAATAGATTCCAAACAATAGAATTGAAAAGAATCTCATCAATATCCAGCTTGCCAGCGACACGATCTAAAATCGGTCCAAGCATATAAATCGTAGCCAGGTAAATATAGCGTTTGTGTTTTACGCCATTGGTTTTGTTCACAAACGCGAGAATGATCAGTAAGGCATAACTCGCCATAAAGAATCGATTGGCTTTGGCTACAAACCATGTTTCTTCCCAGCTTTTAAAAATGACAACAAATACATAAACCGTACTGATTAAAACTCCGGCTGCAATCCAGGCGCCTATGATCCCTACTCTTTTGTGCGTGGCATAATCGCCTTTTCTAATGTAGAAGGTTTGAAACACCAGCATAGAAAACCAGGCAAAAAAAAACAGACCATGGATGATAAATTTTGGATCCGAATTACTTTTTTGGCCTACATCTGTAATGACATTATCCGAGAATGCAAAAAAGGATAAGGCAAGAAGGATGATGCTGACAATAAAAAAGTAATTTCTCTTCATAATCGCAATTACACTTTTGATTAGTTGACCTTATCAAACCGATGATGCATTAACCTTCCATGCCGCACATCAAAGTGGGTTGGCATTCCGGCATCATTAAAATAAAAATGTACTCGGAAGTTAACTTCATAATTTGTTTCCTGAAACTCGGTAGGAAGTTTAAACTCGTCAAGGGAATAAGGTTCCAAAAATTTATCCGCGATGGTTGGGCGCTTTACTATGAGCTTACCTTCATCATTTAGTACAATGGTGCAATAGAAATCAAGGTGTTTACTGTAGTATTTCCCCGTAAGTTTTTGGAGATACTCATTTGAGTAGACTGGCTCTACAGTAGTATCCTTTTTCCAAATATTAATCTCAGGTTCTCCAAATTGTTTATGCGCTTCTATGCGCATTAATGAATCGGGATGCGGCTGAAAAAACCGAAGCCAGACAGCAAAGTCAGGATCTTTGAAAACTCCATCGCCAACGTATTGTAACGGAACCGCTTCGGTGGATGAGTATTGCCAATACAAGGTATCACCCATCACCTGCATAGGATAAGACGTTCTGCTTTTCACGGTACTTTGAAAACTCTCCGTGAGCCAAAGATAACGTCCTGCATACTTTTGTAATTCTTTCTCATTAATGGAAACGGGTGTGGAGGAAAAATTTTGTAGCGGGAGTTTTGTTTTGGTATCGATGCGTAGAAGCCAGGTTGCCAGTGCAATCACTTTAGCATCATATTCGGTTTGATTATTGGTTGTGCAAATAATATCAAGTCCGGCAGCCGGTATGCGGCCAAGATAGGAGTAACCCGTTACACCCTCGTGGAAAATGATCTCATACGCACCGAGCTTTTTTAATTTATGGCCATGCACATAATTTGTTTCTTTCAGAACGGGAATGGGTCTTGCATTTTTCTTCAGTCGTTCTGAAGCTTTTGTGATAAATGAGTTTTTATCTGCAAAAGCTGCTGCCCATTTCTCCAAATCACTAGCGGAAGTAAGAATATGATAGTTACCTCCGGGCGAAGTTTTATCACGCAACCACACCTTGTAAGTATCTTGCCCATTTTCAAAGTAGGAGAATGCATGGTTTGCAATCACAGCCTCTTTGTCTCTTCGCATGGTAGTAGCCAACATTTGTAAAGGCTTAAAAATTCTACGCTCCATGTAGTCAGGTAATTTTTCATTGGATGCTTTTTCTAGAATCAATCGAAGCAATCCAAAATCAGAGTTACTGTACATATATCCCTTGCCAGGTTCAACTTGAGGATCAGGTTGATTGTATAAAAAATTTAAAAACTGAGAAACATCCAGACGGTTGTTCATGCTGGCTTGTGTAAGCATCAGCGTTGCCCATTCATCACAAAAGCCGCTGCTGTGATTCAGTAAATCTTGTAGCGTTACAGATTCACTCCATAAAGGTAATTTTGGAAAATACTTTCGAACCTTATCTTCCAACGTAAGTTTCCCATCCTGTGCCAGCAATGCAGCAGCGAGCGAGATAAATTCTCTTCCTTCTGAATACGGTATAGTTACAACCGTGTTATGATTAAAGGGAACTTTGTATTCCAGACTTGCCAGACCATAATCTTTTTTAGTAATCACTTTTCCATTTTGGATAATGGTGATGGCGTAACCTGGAGAGGATGTATTGTTAAACTCTTTAAATAGAGAATCTATTTTTTTATCGAGTTGCGTTTTATCAATAGATTTTGGTTGGGCAGGTAGTGAGTTTGTCAGGGAGATTAAAAGAGCAACTATGACTATTGAAAGAATACTACGTGTTTTCATAATGATCTCTTTATTTTTTGTTCTTTAATTGAAACGGCTCCATTGTAAATTATTAATCAAGTCTTTCATAAATTGGCTTCGTTAATAAAAGCCCAGATAAAAGAGTTAAGAACCATAGTGTCCAGTCAAGGCGATACCATGTAGAAGTCATTTCATTTAAGTTTGTATTGTTTTGATTGGAGATAAGTTCGGCAAATCTTGGTTCCACAACGACCATTGCAAATACACCAGCGATTATGAAAATTAAAAATGAGATAATAATCCACATTCGTGCTTTGGTCTTCCAACAGGCAATTAGCGCTATCACAAATAGGAGGGCTGTTAAATTTGGTATCGTATTCCAAAAAATAGTGCTATCATAGCCATAGTCGCCAATTAGCATGTGAAAACTTTTGGGAGGGTTCTTAACTAAAGTTTGCACTATAGTTAACATGGCAAACAGTTGAGCACCAATTTGAACGAAGAGGGTTGCAAATATGGCTAAGAGCGAAATTTTGGAAAAGGTTGATGTTTTCATCTCTGCTTATTTTTTCATCATATTAGTTTTGATTTCATTTCTTATTCAATGGTTGAAAATCGGGATGTCCCGATTGCCAGAACATAAACTTGAGCGTATTAGAGGTTTCGTTCACGCCACCTCCTAAATGACCACCCTCCCAATCCACCATAAACAATTGAGGTCGCGTTCCTTTTTGTTTTGTCTGGAGCGTGGCCACATACCGGGCAGGAGATGTTAAGTCTATGATATAGTCTGTTGCGCCATGCACCACCAGCATAGCTGGTAATGGCTTGTTGTCTGGAATGTGAAATAGTGCACTAAGACTATACAAAGATTCAAAACCTTCTTTGGTTTCAATATCGCCAACACTGCCACGCTCCCTGGCATACGCTGCATCGCGATACGTTACCAGGTCGGGTAATCCTGCTTGAAAAATTCCACCGGCAAATAAGTCGGGTCGTTGGTTGATGCTATTACCGACCAGAAAACTTCCTGCACTTCCGCCCATAACAAATTGTTTATCCGCAGAAGTGTAATTATTTTTTACAAAATACTCAGCGACATCTACGATATCATTTATCGAATTCATTTTGTGCGGAAACTGTCCATCATCAATCCATTCAAGCCCCAGTTCACCGCCACCCCTCACGTGTGCGTAGGCATAGATGCCATTATGGTTCATCCATGGAAGTTTGTTTGGGTCCAACCATAGGTCTGTTACTGCTCCGCTATTTCCATACGCTTCAATGTACAGGGCATTGTTATTTTTCAACGCTAACCCTTTTTTGTAAACCAATGAAACCGGAATCTTTTTACCATCGCGTGATGGTACTGTAATTACTTCTGTTACAAAATCATTACTTAAATCCAAACTAATTTTTGAAAAGGGAAGAGATTCAACCGTATCCTGATCATGTTTATAGAGCATGTACTGCATAGAGTGAATGGCACTGAATTGTCCGAAGACTAAGTCATTATCACCTTTTATTGTTAAGTCTGCGATCGAGCCTTTGCGATTGAGATTGATTTTGGATACTTGCTTTGATTGATAATCAATTTTATAAATCCCCATGTCGCCTACCTTTCGGAACAAAACATACAAAGCGTCCTTTCCCGCTACGATGCCAGAGGAATGCGAAGCATCTACATACGAAAGCACTTCATCTTGGGCAGGAACAAAAACTACAGGTGCGTTTCCCGCTGACATGTCTATTTGTACAATAGTATATCGGGAATGACCTTCTGTAGCGGCATACAAATATTGACCTAGCGCATCAAAGCCATCGCCAAGATTTACGTAGTTGTTGAGTCGCTTCCAGGGTGTGGTGGCTCCTTTTAAATCTTTATAATGAACAGCGAAAGCATAATTATCATCGGCACCATTTCGAATGCGTGCTACTAAATAAGGCGATGATTTAAAACTGTAGATGTACGTTGTTTCAAAATCCTTTAGTTGTACAGCACTGTTTAATCCAATGCCGAATACAGCTTCATCTTTAACAATGGACTCACCAAGCTTGTGCAATTTGATCTTTCCGTTATAATACTTTTCACTTTCAACAGTTGTCGGAGGTGCTTGCGAATACAATAAACCACTATCGTCTGGAAGCCAGGTCATGGATACACCACGAGCATCATTGAACATTACTGGAGCGATACTATCATGTAGGAAGATTTTTTTATCAAGGTCGTAAATTCGAATATGTGGGTTTGCCTCGCCTCGTTGAATCAACATCATCGCCACCAATGGCTTTTGATGTGCATACATATTTTTACGACTGCGATACGTTTGACCATTGATGGTGATGCCCCCACTGAAAATAATTTCTTCCTTTGCATCCACGCTTTTTCTTCTGCACAAAGAAGGACCTAGTTCAGGAACATCACGGTTGTAGTAAAACATATCATTAACCACTTTCAAATTCCAAATCTCATCCTGCATTTTAATGTACCCATCCTCTATTTCTGCGGCTAACTTGTCACCATTTGGAATGCTGTCTAAAATACTTTGCGTTAGTTTGCCTTGGGCATTTACCCATTCCTTCATTTCCTTTTCATTCGCCTTGTCCGACATCCAGAAGTAGGGATCTGAAATTTTCCGGTCAAAGATGGTTGTATCGAAAGATTCCGTTCGTGTGACGGGATAATTGAATTCCGGTTTGCCAGAACATCCTATCAAGAGCAGGATGAGAGGGAAAAAGTTTACTACTTTCATTCGGGTAGAGAGTTTTTAATGATGCTGTAATATTTTTTATTTTCTCTTCGTTCGCTTCTAAAATGACAATGTAGTCCTGCGCCATCATGATGAAGTTGCACGAAATCAATTTTGACTAATTCCTTTGTTTTCTTTTTAATATAAAACCAATTATAAAAGGGAGCAGGAGCGCTGTAGCGCCAATGATCTCGAATTTATTTTTTTTAATGTTTTCTAGAAGGCTAGGAGGTTCGTATTGGTGTTTGGAGTAATAGAGTAGCTTATCAATGCCCGCATCAATACCCTTGTAGAAATTTTTGTCTTGAAAATGCAGTTTCATTTCTTCATCAAGAATTTCTTTGCAAATACCATCGGGCAATATGGCTTCAAGTCCGTTTCCTGTAACTGTAAATTCTTGATCTGAAGTAAAAATTGCCAATAAAGCTCCGTTGCCTTTACCGTTTTGCGCTATGCCCCAGGTATCAAAAATTTGTTGAGAGAGAGTTTCCTTGGTGTTAATTGGGCCACTTAGGGTTACATATACAAATAATGGAATACCTGTACTGTCTTTAAATGCGCGCAGTTTAGCATTCAGCAATTCTTCTTCTTGCTGAGTTAAAAATGAATTTTTTAAATACAAAGGGTCAAAAGTTGTTACATAGTTGGTGGGCTTTTGTGGAAAATCTTGTCCGTATATAAATACTGGGAGTAAGAGAAACAGGAGTAGTAAATTTTTCATGAGTAATTTTTAGAGTGATGCATTGTTTTCTTTTTGTTAGGAACCGTATGCAACTTGCGCTGAGTGTCAATGGTATAAATCATAAGGTTTTCAAAAGTTCGGCTTTCTTTTCCTTGAACTCTGCTTCGTCAATTAACCCCTGATCAAAAAGTGATTTTAGTTTTTGAAGTTTTACGGCTACATCCTCGGGTTGAGGAGTAGATGGGTTTACGTGTTGACTCAATTGGTTTCCCATCATCGCACCCAGTTGCGCGCCAGCCAATACGTTTGCACTCATACCCGATAAGCCACCTTCATTGCCAGCCGCAATTTTCAAAGCTTCTAATTGTTCTTTCTGTGTGTAATTAATACCTAAGTTTTGAAAGACTTGCGCATCGGCCATGGCATCGGCAATTTTATTAATGCGGGCCTGTGTTATTTCATCGAAGCTTGTACCTTCTATTCGAATGTCCAACAGGGATACTCCCAATTCATCAAAAATAGTTTTCACCTTTGCTTGCAGCGCCTCTGAAAGTTCTTCACGATTCTTATCTATCTCTGCGTAGCTATGACCACTCGTGGCCAGAATATCCGTAAGGGGTTGTGTTAGTCGTCCGCGCAGTACCTGCTGTATCTGTTGTATTTTATACTGATGCGCGCTACCAACAACCTGCTTAAAAAATTGTTCAGGCTGGCTGATTTGCAAGGAGAAATTTCCGTGCGCCCCTAAACCTACCGGGAACTTATATTTTGGATCATCATACTTGACAGGCGTTGTAGTTCCCCAAAGTAGGTTTAGAAATTGCGACTGTCGGAAAAAATAAATTCCAACCTTATGTTCACTTTCAAAAGCTTGCATCACTTTGGTTACGGTGGTCCAGAAAGGAATGTTCTCTGTTGCGAGTGTTGACATGCCCTCGTCTTTGTGCACAGCCTCAATTTTGCCTTGATAAACAAATATGCAGCCCTGCCCGGGACTGACAATTAATTTGGATGCGTTTTTAATTTCATCACCGTTTTCAGTCCAGCGTTCAAAAACTAAATCGGGGTGTGGGTTCTCCCATTCGATGACAGACCGGAGTTGTTTTTTGATGGTTTCTTTTAAGTTCATGGCGATGGAATATTTAGGTTAGGAAGTATGGTTAATGAATTCGACACTAAAAATGCCGCATCGCTATAGTTAATTCTTTTTCGGTGTCCAGGGTTGGTTTAAACTTTTTAAGTTCTGCCAAATACTTTTCCGAATAAGCCTGATGCGCTTTGCGTAATCGTTGTTTTCCCTTTTGGTATGCGTCATCCCGAAGATAATTAAGCTGTGCTTCAATTTCCAGTTCTTCTATCAATAAGTCCTGCGCCTCCCAGCGGGCCAGGTGTTCTGCACAAAACGTTCCGACCATTCTTTGATAGGTACCCGGCTCATACGTATTGATGGTTTGGCAATACTGGCAGGTAATATGTTCGGCAGTATAGATATGTTCCGGAATAGTGAGTGATGCGGAACACTGAGTACAGTTTGGAATACTTTTGTTTGATTCGGCAAGAGACAGAATGTACTTCGCCATTTGATAGTTGACATCCACTTCCAGGAGTTTGTATTCGCGATGAAGATTGGATTG
>JANODK010000153.1:0-3952 GCA_031412655.1 Chryseolinea sp. | reverse complement strand
TTCGTTTAATCTGATGCATGCGTAGGGGTTGTGACATTCAGTTCGTTTTAAGGTTAGTCCGATAAACATCGGCCTTAAAACGAGACCACTTTTGCATCAAATCCTAGTACAAAGGGGGTGGGTCAAACCATTAGCGGAATCTTTGCTTTTATTGAACCAATGCCTAGGTCAACAGTTAGCGGAATGCCTAGGTCAAACCATTGTCGGAATACCTGGGTCAAGCAATTAGCGGAATCCCTAGGTCAGGTAATTAGCGGTAGCATGGGTCAGACCTTTCCGGAATATTCATCTATCTACTCAATACAGGAGCATAGTAGAAATTCCGTTGAGGTTGACCGCCTTATTTCGTTTGTCAGTGATCATTTTGTTCCACAATTCAAGTCAGTCATTTCCGTGGCAATTTGACCACTTAACATTCTTTAATTGAGCAACATATATTTTATTGTTAAAAAATCTTGGTGAAACAACTTTTGCTAGTCATACTCAAGCGGAATGAAGTGGTCAAGGGCATCGGAATCTCCAATATGACCCTTTACTATGCAGCGATCTCTTCTGTTTTCATTGCTGTAATAGTCACCATGCGACCAAGTAAACGGGGGCATTGTGACGACCTTCAATGCATTGGTTCCTCTACTATGAAAAATTAGCGCTCGTGGCTTATTAACAGCCGGACATTCACAGTAGGGTTGTCCATTAACTTCTGAGGAAAATGATCGCCAAATAGCTGGTGATTGATTGGTTCAACCCACACGCTCAACTTGCCGGACACTTTTTCCAAAGGTAAAACAAAGTCAAAATGTGCCATTGGATTCTCCACACAATTTTCACATTTATCTGCCTCAACTGGTTGAAAGAATGCCTTAGAGGCGATCTCCTTACCGTCATTTGAAAGGTGTACTTTGAAGCTTCCTGGGATTTTCATCCGATTAATACCCTTAACCCGGACACTGGCAAGACCGGTGTGAATAAAGAATTGATCAGCCGCGCTTGCAGTTCCAAATGTTTTTACGTTCATAGTAGCTTGAATTGGAGCAGCAGTTCTTTGATAGTCAACGTCCAGGCTGGTAATTGAATCGATCGTGTTAACCGTATCTAGCTTTGAGGCATTTGTTGTAAATGGGGCCAGACTTCGCAGTACAGGCACGTTAAAAATATTGCGACTTCCAACCGATGTTATTGTGCTTAAAAGACCATTCAGATCGGTTGCTTTCATAGTGCCTTGCCATTCCCAAAACATGCGGTCAAGATTGCAATGATAAAACCAAAAAACAGGATCAAATGCTGCCACTTCCTGGACTCCCATACTTTCACCAATTGCCACGTGCCCACTATCGTGACCTGCTATCGTAGTATTATTTGGACGTCTGTCAATATAACCATGGTGGTCCTCCCAATCCGTCTTGCTTGCTGCCAAAGCAAAGCATCCCAATGTGTCGTAGTTTTTGAAATTAGCTTGAATCTGGGTGACTGAATACCGGTTCGTTTTATAACCTTTGTTGAAGCCAAGTCCGATATCCTCGGGAAGGGTGTAGCTATCGAATGGCGACTGACTTAAAACACTCGGCAAAGGGGTTGAGATATCCCAATATGGCAAAGTCACATTTTCACAACCGGGAATCTTTCGAAGGGCATTCTCAAAACTGATGAGCAAAGCCCTATGCCATGGATTATAACCTGGCGCATGGTGCATGCAATATTTGTTTGGAAGACCATGATATCCTGCCTGCACAAAATAGCCATCCGGATCATCCAGTGGTTTATTCATAACGCCAATAAAGGCGGTCTTGAGTATTTGTATTTCGCCGGGCGTAAGTGTGGATATTTCTTTTCTGATCCTTGATGCTGTAGCCGCCTGTACGTCTAGTTTAGCAAATTTTGCAGCAATAGGTTCAACTCCCTTAGGACAACCATTTGTCATCCAAGTTAAGAAAGTCTGAGTCCAGTCGTCAGACCACGGAGTACCTGGAGGCATATTACCTGACGCCACCTGTCCATAAATATTGGCAGCTGCCGTTTTAACATAATTATAGTCGGTCAGGTCAATGCCCTGACTCTGCATGTGTGCAATATCGTTCGGAGTGAACATGTGACGTATGTCTCCGTACCAAGTGGGATTTGTTGTCATGATTGTGGTATGATTTACTTTTGGTTTTGTTGAAGAACTGCATAAAATGAACAAACTGTACACTCATTGTATAGTGGGATACCCACGATCAAATTGTTATTTATATCCATAAATGACAGGATGAAATGGAAATAAAAAACCCATTGACTGTTGTGTTAACAGACGAATGGGCTCAGTATGTAAAGTAGACAAACCAATCCTTATTTGCAACAAGAATGTTTAAATAGTTGGCGGAAAGTTTGATACGAAGTCTATGAGAAGCTGCGATCTTTACCTGATTCAGCGCCTAAAGTCAGATTACTCATAAGGTCACCATTTAAACATTGAAAGCTACTGTCTCATTGCTTTCTAAAATCCCACGGAGCAACTGGCGTTGGATCTATCCATAGCCCCATTTTGTTTTTTCTTGTATTAGTTTCTGCTTGGGCCAGGTCTTGGTCTGAGGAGTAGTGCTTATAGTGCCAGGCCAATCCATTTTCAATCAACATCTTGTTAAGCCATGTACCATCCTCTAAGTAGACATCTGCTATTGTTCGTCCGTATCGATCTAATTCTTTTTCCTTTATCACTATAACCTTTCCAAACACTTGCTCTGAAGTAAATTGCCTTGCCTTAGTACCGAAAGCTTGGCTCTTCTCTGGGCAATCAATACCGTTGAGCCGAATTCTAATCGCTTTTCCTTCTTTTAAAACTTCAATTGTATCTCCGTCAATAACCGCTGTGACTTTGCCTTGGAAGTTAGGGGTTGAACACAATAGAGTAAAACAAAGGAGGAGATTGATTGGGAATTGCATTGGTTACGCCATCATGAAAATTTCAATTCCTTAAATTACTTGGCCTGACCGATCAAGGTTTTTCTATTACAAATTTCGGTCTAAAGGTGAGGCAATTTAATGCTTACTGGTAAGGAACCAATGAGTAAATCTGTACGTCCCAGTAATTCGAAAGAGCCATTTCGTTATAAAAAGGCGAATACCTTAAGGTATTATATTGAAGTTCCACGATTTTGCAACAGTCATCAAAATCTTGTGGCTTCACCGCCAAATTGAATAAGTTCTTGTTTGATTTGTCTTCTTGTACACTGCTATAAAGAATTCCAGCTTTGAATCCTTTTGAAGATAAAAGGATTCTTGCTAGAGCGGTGGTAGCATTGTAAACCCTTTTGTCTTTTGTTGTAATCAGCTTTTTATAAAATGAGGTTATCTCGTTATTTAATGTGTAAATATTCTTTATTGTCCCGGGACGAACACCAACGAGATGAAAAATTATATCCTTTTTAAAATATGCTACTTTGGCAAGACAGTAGATATCAAAATAGCCAATATCCAATTCCGCAATAGTGGTTAGCTCACTGGATGAAAGATAAGTCACAGACTCACCGATATCATTCAGTCGTCCCTTTCCTGCAAATTCAGCGGGCGGGTATCTCATTTTACAAATATTATCTATAAGAATCCCATTATCCTTTCTCGCTCTGTAAAAATGTTCATTCAATATAGATGTTGCATCGAAGTGGCAATGTTGAGTTAGTTGCTTAAAGTGAGGTGTAAATGCATCTATGCTTTCATTCTTTTCTATCAAGGAATTAATAACCCTTATCTTCGACTCGACTAAATGTTTATTCATATTTGTAGCCTATAAATTGAACGTTCAATTGATTAAAAATCGTTAAAAATCATTTATTAGTAGGCCTGACGGGAATTGAAATGAGTGATTTTATTTTGGAAATACCTGTTGCTACATTTGCGGTTTCGTAACGCTAAACTTTAAGTACTCTTAGTTGCAATTAAAAATTGAATTCTGCTTTCTCACTGCCTTCTAAAATCC
>JANODK010000152.1:0-23631 GCA_031412655.1 Chryseolinea sp. | reverse complement strand
AATTCTGGCTTAATTCTTTCTTTGAATTATTTCCCTTTCGTTCTGTGAAAGCAACAATATCAATTGACCTTTTGTATTCGTATGTGTTTCGTTGCTTTTGCGGATTGTATGGCAATGGTATAGTTGCCGGCCTGTAGTTCATTAACTGAAATCACATTTGGTGAACTGCTCACAATAACTACTTCTTTTACTTTACGTCCAAGGAAATCAAACATCTTTAGTGTTGCATCTTCAGGAGATGATACTAACAACTCATCTGTGGTAATTGGATTGGGATAAACTTTCAATTCGCTTTTGAAATTTTCAATACCCGTAATCAGATATTCAAAAGGTGGTGATGTTGAGGTACATCCATTATCCCTTACATCAACTTCATAAAGACCATATTCTAAGAGATTGAATTCAAACGATTGACTTGTGGCTCCTGTAACGGCAGTACCATTTTGATACCATTGGTAGCTATCACCTGTCGATGCGGTAAGTTGTGTATCGTTAACTGTAATGGTTGCAGTCGGATAAGGATTTACAACCACAGTTAAAGGATCAGAGGGTGGGCTAACACATCCGGCTGCATCTTCTACCACTACACTGTATACAGCTGACTGATCAATTACAATTTCTTCCGTAACCTCACCGTTTGACCATGTGTAAAAAGTAAAACCTGTTGGAGCTGAAAACTTTTGTAAATCTCCTTCGCATAAATTAATTGTAGAGCCTGCATTGAATATCGGAGGATCAAAGAAAACAGTGGGCTTAGTGATCAGAGTAATCGTGGCGATTACGGGAGTTCTTGTACTTTCACAAAAGGTGTCAGAGATGGATACATAAAAAGTTTTGGTTGAAGCAATGGAAGGTGTTGTGAACGATCCGTTTGTGCCTAATACACTTCCTCCCGTTGCTACATCATACCAGTTGTAGTCACCATCGGATGCACCGGTTGCTGTTAAGGTTAAGGTTACTGGCGATACACACTTTGTGTCGCCTGTAACATCAGGAGGTGATGGTAAACTATTAATAGTAAGTTGAGCATCATCAGAAAATGCTTCTGAGGCAAGGTCACCATTTATTCTGCACCGATACTCACCATTGCCGCTGAAACCAGTTGTAGCCGTGTTAATAGAAAGTGTTTTTGTATTTGTTCCGGAATACCCTGCACCATCGTTGATGTCGGTAAAACCAAAGCCATCCCATTTTTGCCAGCGATAGGTAATGTTCGTTGTGCCGGAAGCATCAACAGAGAAGGTTGCTGTTGAACCTTCACACGCATAAGTAAAAGTAGGCTGCGAAGTTATCGTGATGACGGGACCACTGTTGATTTTATTTTCAAACACCATCAAGGCATTTATTGGAGCTGATGCTCCACCTGAAGCGACAATTGAAATATCGGGCTTTTGATCTGAATTAATATCAGCAATACTTAAGGCTAGCGCATTACGGGTAAGAGGATAATTGATTACTGTTGAAAAACTCAATGCTCCTGATGTACTGTTATTTTGGAAAACAGTAAAGGACCCTGGCCCTGGATTGGGTTGATGAATAACGACAATTTCAGCTTTGCCATCACCATCTAAATCTTGTGATGCTATGCTGAAACCTTTGTTATTGCAAGCAAGATCAACTGCTGACGCGAAACTTATAGTGCCCGCACTTCCAGTATTCCGGTAGATAGAAATGAAAGCGCTGTTGAAATAGGTAACGGCAAGATCAGTTTTTCCATCGCCATCAAAATCATTAACTGTTACATTATACGGTTGAAGGCCTGTGACGGAGTTATTTCCGACAAGAGAAAAAGACGAAGCGGTAATGGGGCCACTTACATTTTCATTGCGATAAATCGTTATGGAATTGGCAACTGTGTTGGTGGCAATGAGATCATCGGACCCATCGTTATCAAAATCGGCAGCTACTAAACCTCCGGAACCATTAATCTTGGCGAGATTGGTAATTGCTTCACTAAAAGGTGAAAAATTTCCGATGGGTGCATACGTACCTCTGGAACTTTGGTTGGTATGTACCCGAATAAAACCCGTTCCATCCGTTAGAGCAAGGTCAGTCTTTCCGTCTTTATTAAAATCAGATGTCACCGCATAAGTGAAGTTGGTTGGACGTGTAGAAACTCCCGTTGCAAATGAAATGGATCCGTTGGATGTGTTCTGAAATAAATTATTGCCACTATTCAAATCTACTTTACCGTCACCGTCTATATCCAAAACCTTCATGTTGTATCCGGAAACATAGGTTGTGCTCTCTACGGTTAGCGAAGCTGCAGTAATGGATTGTCCGGCAGTGGCGTGTGTGTTTTTAAAAATCCTTCCCGTACTAAAATTGTCAGTAACCAATACCTCTGGTCTGCCATCGTCATCGAAGTCAGCTACGTCAATGGCCTCACGCACGTTGTTTGACAATGCAAAATCAATGCTGGGTCCGAAGGACGAACTATTGATAACGCGATCGGTAGCAAAAGTTAAGTTAAATGCTGAACTGAATCCGGTAAGACCGTGATTGGTGATGGCAAACTTCCCGCTCATGGCACCGGCTGGAACTTGTGTAGTGGTGGATGTATTGCTTGTACTGTTAACGACTGAGTTTATTTTATTTAATCGGATAGTAGGTGATGCGTTTCCTGTAAACATAAAATCACCGGTTAGCGTAACGTCAGCGTCTACGCTTCCGGAAGAAGGCGATGTGCTGTTGATGACGGGAGCCTGGAAACTTTCATTGTGAAAAATATAAATCCCTTTTGCTGCTGCTGATATATTGTAATTTGTATGACTCAGCATCACCTCGGGTTTATTGTCGCCATCCAAATCAGCAATAACAGGAGCGGAGGGGTATATGCGCGTTGTAGCACCTACACTGGCCTGAAACAGCGTACTGTTAGTAAACGAAGCCGTGCTTAAGGGTGAGCCCCTGTTTTGTAGTATGGTCAAGTCAATATCTCCCGTTGCCAGCACATCGGGTTTGCCATCGCCATTGATATCACTCACAGCAATATGATAGGTATTAGAAGCTAAATGGGGCACTTGAAAAGGAGCGTCAAAGGAAGCAGCACTCAACGCACCACCGGAATAAATATTCCTTGAAAAATAAACTTGCGCACCGCCCCCCCATATCAAATCTGCTTTGTTATCGGCATCGAGATCTGCAATGGCAAAATTTACTATAGATGTACCTGTTAGCGTGAAAGGTGTGTTGAACGAGATGGTGCCAGGTACAGAATTGTTTTCATGAATTTCGAATACACCTCTGGTAGCAATAAGTTCAGGTTTACCGTCACCGTTCAAATCACCCACGTTGAGATCGTTGCGCCCATTATTGGGCCCTATATACCGCGCATACGCAAAAACAACATTGCCCGGAGTACTCAAATTCTGGTTCAGCCAAATTCCACCGGGCGATGTTCCAGTAGTATGAACGAAATCAATTTTTCCATCACTATCAAAATCGGCCGAAATGGTTCGCAGTTGTGAAGAGTAATAACCATAAGCAAAAAACTCAGGGCTCGCAAACGATATTAATCCTGCTGTGCTCGTGTTTCTATACACCACTAAGTAGCCGCCTGTGGGTACGTTGGCGGCTATGGTGGTAATATCCAGTCGCCCGTCTGAGTCAACATCGGTAACCGTGATCTCGCCCATGCCGGTGGGTGTTCCTCCTGGTAGCGGGATGGTAGCCACCGACAAGGAAGTAGGCGTTGCGAAAGAAGAAACACCCACTGTGCCACCAGTACCTAAATTGCGAAACACATAAATGGTTGACGTGCCGAGTTCGGAACCGACCAAATCTACCCACCCATCGCCATCCATGTCGCCTGCACTCATGGTGCCCCCTTGGCTGCTGGTGTTATTTGATATCTCCGTTCCGTTTTGCACAACGGTATTCAAGCCCCGCGAGAGCGAGGCCGGAATAATTTCTCCGCCAAAATCTTTATTGTTATCAAACAGCGGGTTAAAACTCTGATTTGTTTTGGTGCGCAAACCCGTGGTAAGATTCACCACACTAATAGGCCCGTATTGTGCTCCCGAAGGGACAGTTACATCTATCCGTGTAGGCGAAACACTTGTAATGGTACCTTTGGTGGTGCCGAAGTAAACTGTATTCTGCGCGGCAGTCGCACCAAAATTACTTCCGTTGATGGATATGCTGGCTCCGGGGATGCCTGCCATCGGGGCGAACGAAGTGATGACGGGGGCAGGATCCAGCGTTCGTTGTTCCAGCACCACGTTGTCCAATCCCGAAACGTAGCTGCCGTTGCTAATGTATGTACCTCGTATTTCGATAGACTTTATATCGCCTAATGCTCTGACAATATCCGATTTGGTGGCTAATGCACCTGCCATGTTTCCGACTCTCCACCCGCCAGTTTCATCCAACGCAATCGAATAAGATGACCAGGCGGGAACTACTGCTGGCTTTACAGGTAATGAAAATACAATGACAAAGTTTGCCTGGTTGATGATGCGAACATCACCATTTCCACTGGAATTCGTTCCTGCCATCGACTGCTGAAGATCAAAGCGCAGATTCATGCCGTATGAGCGCACCACTTGCGACCCCAGAAATTTAGCCGGAGCGAACCAGCCTTGTAAGTTGGCTATAATCGCATTGTAAGGTGTAGTAGCTATAAATCCACCCGGATTTCCATTGCTGGTATTGTGGTTTAACGGTATAGAAGTGCTGGTACTGATGAATGTCCATCCATCGGCATCATTATTGAATGTACTGGAGATTTGTGCTTGCACAGAAACCGAAAACAAAATGAGGAGTATGGAAAGGAGGGTTTTCATACTTTAAATTTACGCTGAATTGCAACGTAGTGAATCACATAATGATGTGAGACAATCTTGTAAAAAGAAGCATTCTGCTCTTTTTTGGGTGGAAATTGATAAGGTATTGAACACTAAGTCGAAACGTTATTTAGCATCATCCGCAGTTGGTAAAGATGCCTTGGAGTAGGTAAATAAAATGCTGATTTGCGATGAGTGATTTGTGATGATAGATTGGTGAATTGGAATTCGTACATCATTCAACGTGCACACACTAAATCATACATCACTGATCACAAATCACTGATCACAAATCCTTCGCCTCATCCATCATCAGAAGGAAAGTATTCAATTACTTTTTAGTAACGCGCTGGTAGCGAATACCTTTTTCATTTTTAAGTTGAAGGATGTAAATACCGTTTGCCAGCGTGCTAAAATCAATTGATACCTCGCGTGTATCGCTATTTAATTTTCCAACAATCATTCCTGACTTATTCAGAATGGTGATGGTATACGGTGGATGATATTCTGTGAACAGAATTTTTTCGACAGGGTTAGGATATAATTTTATTCCATCGCTGAAATTTTCAACACCTGTAATCAGATATTCAAAAGGTGGTGATATTGAAGTGCAACCATTGTCAGTTACTTCAACAAGGTATACTCCATATTCCAAAATATTGAATTCAAAGGATTGACTTGTTGCTCCGTCAACTTCATCTCCGTTCTGAAACCATTGATACGTACCTCCGACAGAAGCAGTGAGTTCCTCTCCATTCACAGTGATGTCCGCAGCGGGAAAAGGATTAATTGTAACATTAATTGGATCTGAAGCAGGACTTGCACATCCACTCGCATCTTCAACAATGAGTGAATAGCTATCTGTTGTATTCACTGTAATTTGCTGAGTTGTTTCTCCGGTGGACCATGTATAAAATGCAAAACTATTTGGAGCATTGAGTGTACAATTTTCACCATCACAAAGATCAATGCCACCGCTTACGATAGGCTCGGATGAAGTTAATACGGGTTTGGATAGTAAAGCAATAGTAGCAACAACTGGAGCTCTGGTGCTTTCACAAAAAGTATCTTCGATAGAAACATAATAAGTTGTTGTACTTGTGATGGAAGGCGTAGTAAACGAGCCATTAACACCCAATACTGAACCTCCGGTAGCAACATCATACCAATTGTAGTCACCGTCAGGCCCTCCGGCTGCTGTTAAGGTTACAGTAGAAGGTGAGACACATTTAGATGCGCCCGTAACATCCGGTGGACTAGGCAAACCATTAATGGTTAATTGAGCGTCATCCGAAAAAACTTCCGGAGCAAGATCACCATTGATTCTGCAACGATACTCACCATTGCCACTGAAACTTGTAACGCTTGTGTTGATGGAAAGTGTTTTTGTAGTGGTTCCTGTATATCCTGATCCTTCATTGAGATCGGTAAACACAGTTCCGTTAAATTTTTGCCAGCGATAATTAATGTTTGTTGTTCCTGTTGCATCAACAGAAAATGTTGCGGATGATCCTTCGCAGGCGTAGATGAATGTTGGCTGCGTGCTGATGCTGATGGATGGGCCGGATGAAATAAGATTTTCATATACCACGAGAAGACCTGCTGCGCGTGTCAATATAATTTCGGGCTTGCCGTCTAAGTTCAGATCACCTGTGGTTATTCCGCGCGGAGCTGTTACAGTGGTGTTGAATGGTGCCGCAAAGGAAGCTGCAGTTAATGCTCCCGATGTGTGAATATTTTTAAAAATAGAAAAACGGTTTCCGGCTTCGCTAGTAGTGAGTATTTCAGGTTTCCCATCACCATCTAAATCAGCAATGTGAGCAACCGTTGCAGCACTGGGATTAGTTAAATCAATTCGTGAGAAACTGATGTTGCCTGCGGTGCTTGTATTATGGAGTACGATCAACAATGTAGAAGAAGTACCTACTGCATGATAAAGCATCAGGTCTAGTTTCCCATCGCTGTCAAAATCACCTTTATAGATTCTATTAGGCATGTCGCCCACAGCGATATCGACACGTGCAGCAAATTGTCCAGCTGTAATTCTTTTTCCACCAATATTTCTGAAGATGCTAATATTGTCGGTAGTTATATTAACAGTTATTACATCAGGAAAACCATCGGCATCAAAATCAGCGGCCACTACTTCTCCGCCTGTACCAGGTTTTGCAAATGCAAAGACACTACTGAAAGATCCATACGTTCCTGTAGTTGTAAAATTTCCCGGTACGGTACGATTCTCAATTAAGTTTAACTGAGCCCCCCCTGAATTCGAGACAGCGATATCCATTTTACCATCCTGATTAAAATCAGCGTAAGCAAGATTTCCCTGTCCGGTATAGTTGATATTAGCGGTGAAGTTGATGTTTGAGCCTGTGGTGATATTTTTTCTGATACGTGTATTGGTAGAAGCTACATCTAAATAACCATCGCCATCAAAATCTTCGAGTCGTGGATTGCCAAATAGATCTGTCGTAGGCGAAAGGGTATCGCTGGCAATCAACGTTGTAGTAGTGATTGATCCGATTGTATAATCATTTCGAAAAGCATATGCAGTATTTCCTGCCGATGCGAGAATGTCCACACGGCCGTCAACATTCAGGTCGCCTGTCTCTATATTATAACCAGCTCCAGTGAGTGTGTAACTGGCAGGTGGAGCGAAATGTGTATTATCAAACGTAACACCAGAACCGAAAGTAGTTTGGAAAGGCAAATGATATCGCGATGTCAACCCATTTTTTGTTACGCTTACGGGTGCATAGGTTGCTCCGGCAGGAACTTCAACCGTTAACAAATTCTCGGCTGCTGTGAGTACAGTTGCTTTTACCGCTCCAAACCAAACGATGTTTTCAGCTGGTGTTGTTGAAAAATTATTTCCGGTGACAGTAACAGTGCTTCCTACAATACCTTTTAATGGGGAAACGGTATTGAGTGAAATAACAGGGGCGTGAATATTTTTATTTTCCACGATGGTAACTGAGCCACCACTGGCCAATAAAAAATCCGGTTTCGTATCGTGATTCAAATCACTAATGCGTGGTGAATATGCCCCGCCACCTAATACCTGATAGGCAGGAACAAATGCGGAGGCATCAAACACACCGCCAGCATAAATATTTTCATACACGCCCACATCGGTATTATCCGTTGCTACAATATCCAGTTTGCTATCTCCATTTACATCAGCAATGGATATGCCTCCTTGTGCACCTAAGTCACTGGTGAGTATAAATTCTGTTGCGAAATCGGTTAGTAATAAGGGCGCTCCTATATTGGTGTTCAGCCTGATGTAAATTTCACCACTCGTTTTTTTCCATGCCAAATCATTTTTTCCATCTAGATTGAAATCAGCTCCTTGAAGCGCTACATTGTATTGACCTGTACTGATAGTGCCTAGGTCTGTAAGTGAAATATTACCTGGTGTAGAGTTGTTTTTTATGATCGAAAAACGGTCGCCAAAATTCCAACTTACCAGAAGCTCTGGCTTACCGTCATTATCTAAATCGCTGGCATTTACGGCTGAAAAGGCATCTACTAAAAATGACACTCTTACTGAAGTCCCAAAATCTATATCGCCAGGCGTGCTTATGTTTTGGATAATCCACATATTCCTCGCGGTAGGCAATCCGGAGCCAGAGCCTTCACCTGCAATCATCTCGGGTCGCCCATCACCATCAATATCAACTAATAAAGAGGGAGAAGTTTCATCACTTCCTCCTACCCAATACTCGGGTGTTTCAAAAGAAATGTTTCCGGGAGTACTTGTATTGCGCAGTGTAACGAATCCGGCTGCACCGAATATGAACATTTTATTAGAGCTTATGGCATCTAATTTTCCATCACCATCCAGGTCGGCAAACCAAAGCCCGGCTCCGTTGGCGCCACCTCCTGCCAGTGGAGGAATGGCCACCGATACTTTCGCTGCAAATGATGCTGCCGAAAGAGTTCCACCCAAGCCCAGATTGCGATAAATGTCTACCGCATTATCTGTGTTATTATTTGCTACCCCAAAATCTTCCCATCCATCGCCATCAATATCACCTACAAACCAACCTTCATTTTGAATGGTAGCGATAGTAAACTTTGGTCCAAAGGAAGAAGGTATAATGCGCCCTCCACCTTCGAAAACAGGAATAAACGGAATAGACGTTTTTGATGTAAGCCCGGTGATTGTATTGGTGATGGTGATACGTCCAGAAACTGCACCCAGCGGCACCACTACATCCAATCGGGTAGCCGTTGCTGATTGAACCACTGCTTTTGTTCCAGCAAATTCGCCAAACGAAACTATGTTGTTAGCCAGTGTAGCATTAAAACCGGAACCATTGATAGTAATAACATCTCCAGGCCTGCCCGAGGTGGCAGAGAGGGAAGATGCGAGGGGTGCAGGTGTTAATGTGCGTTGTTCAAGTATCACATTGTCAAGGCCTGAAATATAGGATGCATTGGTTGCATAAGTTCCACGTATCTCAATACTTGTTACGTTCGTTAGTATGCTTTTGATTTGACTGCGTGTAGCAATTGTTGCTCCAGAGCTATATATCCAACCAAGGGTTTCATCTAAGGGTAATGAATACGTTGACCAAGCAGGTGCTACCACTGGTTTTAGAGGTAGATTGAAATAAATATAAGTTCCTCCACTCTGGATTACTACATCAACACCTGACGCAGTGCCAGCTTGAGACTGTTGAAGGTCAAATTTTAAATTCATACCCAAAGACTTGACCAAGTGATTCCCCAGAAACTTTGAAGGGGCAAACCATACCTGATTATTGAAGTTTGTATTCGCATTTGTTGTATTGCTGGCGGAGGAATATGTTGCAGATATATAGCCTCCGGGATTCCCGTTTGCAGCGTTGTGATTAACGGCTATCGAGGTGAATGATGCATTGTAAAAAGTCCACCCATCGGCATCTGCATCAAACGTGCTGGTAATTTGCGCCTGCGCAGAAAATGCAAGTGTAACAAGTAGTGAGGAGATGAGGGTTTTCATACACTAAAAATACCCTCAATTCAGGCAAGGTAAAATCGCATGATGATGTGAGGGGATAGCCACGAATGCACGAATGGTATTTATTCGTGCATTCGTGGCAATTTGACGTTAAGTTATTTTTTTATAATCCGCAGGTATTGCGTTTGGTTTTCATTTTTGATTTTCAGAAAATAAACACCCTTCGAGAGTGAACTAAAATCAAGAGAAGAAGATGCTGATTCAACACAAAAACTTCTAACAACATTTCCAGAGACTCCAATTATCTCAACGTGATACGGTGGTTTGAATTCTACAAAAAGATTTTCTTCTACCGGATTCGGATATACTTTCAAGCCCTCTCTGTTTTGCTCAAGACCAGTGATCAGGTAAGTGAACTCGTCTGATGTTGTGGTGCAACCATTATCCGTTACATCAACTTTGAATACTCCGTATTCCAATGTGTTGAACTCAAAAGATTGGTTGATTCCATCCGTAACCGCTTCATCATTTTGATACCATTGATAACTATCGCCAGCTGATGCGGTCAATCTATTTCCGTTGGCTGTTATCTCTGCCAGAGTAGTACTGGTTGTAAAGGTTAAGGAAGTAGTTTGGGAGAATACTGAAGTGGCAAGGTCACCTGAAACAGAGCATCGGTAATCACCAGCTCCAAAATTTCCTGTAGTGTTAATATTTAGTGCTGCTGTTGTTGTTCCTGAATATCCACCTGTATTCGAAATGTTGGCGAATGCAGTACCGTTAAATTTTTGCCATTGATAGGTAAGGTTGGTTGTGCCCGATGCGGATAATGTAAAGCTTGCAATTGCTCCATTACAAACTGCTGTTGATGCAGGTTGAGGATTTATCGTTATAACGGGGCCTGCGGTTACTGTAAAATCAATTGTGCTGATCACACTAATACAATTTATACTTACCGATATTTTACCTGTGGCTGCTCCTGCAGGAACAGTAACGGTGATGCTTGTTGCCGTGCTTGCTGTTACCGTTGCTGGTACAGCGTTGAAAAAGTTCACAACATTATCGGTAAGAATCGTGCTGAAGTTTGTTCCGGTAATGGTAACACTGGTTCCTACCGGACCGGTTGAAGGTGTGAAGGAGGTAATAGTAGGAGCGGGTGCTACTGTTATCTGTCTGAGTTTTTGAATAAACGTATCGTACGAACCTGCGCTGGTAAGATTATAGGTACACGCTCCGGGATCAAAATCAACAGTGCTCTGAAACCATCCCATCAAGTATGGGTTACCCGTTGCATCTAAAGTAAGCCCAACACTTCGATCATCACCAGTACTTCCCATCGATCGTGCCCATTCGAAATTACCGTTAGCATCAAGCTTGGAAATAAAAATATCATTACCGCCAGCCGATGTCAGGTTGAGAACTCCTGCGCCTGGATCAAAATCAACAGTCTGGGTAAAGAAACCAGAAACGTAGACATCCCCTGATCCATCAAACGAAATGTTTAGTCCTTCATCAAAGCCGCTGCCACCCATGGATTTTGCCCACATAAAATCTCCGTTAGTTGTAAGCTTAGAAACATAGATATCAAAACCACCAAGAGAAGTTAAGGTAGAGATACCTGCACCCGGATCGAAATCTGCAGTGCCATTAAACCGGCTTGTTGTGTAGACGTTGCCAGACGCATCTACTGCAATCTTGTTACCGTAAATTCCATCGGTATGATAAGTCGGATTACTATTGACCATTGCCTTGGCCCAGACAAAGGCACCATCTTTTGTAAGCTTGGAAATAAAGACATCCCAATCTCCTGAAGCCGTCATATTAAAAGTACCTGCACCTGGATCAAAGTCAGCGGTGCTCTCAAAGTAGCCGGTAGTATAAATATTTTCGGCAGCATCTACTGCAATGCTATAACCACGATCTTCGTCAACACCTCCTAAGGTTTTTACCCAAACAAAATTTCCATTGTTGTCGAGCTTCAGAATGAAAGCATCTTCATGGCCTATGGTTACGAAGAATGCGCCCGGTCCTGGATCGAAGTCTCGTGCTCCACCCTGAAAATAAACGCGGCCTACGACTATCACATTTCCGCTGGCATCCAAAACAATTTTAAGACCATTGTCCCACCATGTACCTCCGAGTACTCCTTTTGCCCATACAAAATTTCCGTTAGTATCTAACTTGGCAATAAAGATGTCGGCTTCCCCGGTAGTGCCTGCTGTCATGGTAAAAGTACCAGCACCTGGATCGAAATCAGAACTACCAGAAAAACCTCCTGTTATATAGACGTTGCCGGATACATCCACCACAATGCCAGCACCTGTATCATATCCAGTTCCTCCCATTGCTTTTGCCCAGATAAGATTTCCATCGGGATCAAGTTTTGAAATGAAGGTATCACCATTGCCAGTTGAGGTCAAATTAAAGACTCCTGTACCCGGATCGAAATCAGCAGTTCCAGAAAAAGATCCAGTGGTATAGATATTACCGGCAGCATCGAGAACCATATTCATACCAGCGTCACTTCCTGTTCCACCCATTCGTTTTGCCCAGTCCAACACGGCAGTTTTCTGCGCGCTTACAATGCTTGTTATGAAAACAAAAAATACAATAGCAACGAACAGCTTTGTTGGTTGAAATGAAGCAAACGAAGTGGGTCTTCTCATGTATCAAATCTCCTGTTATTTTAAGTATCGGGAAATCGCATGATGATGTGAGAAGAGATTGCCACGAATGCACAAATGCGAATTCATTTGTGCATTCGCGGCAATTTGACTTTGAGCTATTTTTTTACGATCCGCAGATATTGTGTCTGATTTTCATTTTTGATCCTAAGAAAATAAATACCCTTTGCCATCGAAGAAAAATCAATCGAAGAAGGTATGGATTGAGCGTTAAGATTTTGAATGACATTTCCTGTTACACCCATTACCTGAATGGTGTAAGGCGGTTTGAATTCAATAAAAAGATTTTCTTCCACTGGATTGGGATACACTTTTAATCCGTCCGTATTTTTTTCAACACCTGTTATAAGGTAGATGAACTCATTGGATGTTGATTTACATCCATTGTCTGTTACATCAACAGAATACGATCCGTATTCCAATTCATTAAACTCGAAAGTTTGCTCCGTAGCACCCGCTACTTCATTTCCGTTTTGATACCATTGATAGCTATCGCCCGAAGATGCGGTAAGTACTGATCCATTGTTAGTGATGGTTGCAGCGGGGTACGGATTCACAACAATATTCAAAGCATCACTAAGTGCACTGGTACATCCAGCACCATCCGTAACTTGTAATGTTAATGATGTAGTCGATGTTGTGATCGTGATTGGATTTGAAGAAGCGCCATTCGACCATGCGTAAGATGCAAAACCCGATGGTGCTGTTATCGTCAGCGCGTCACCAGCACAAATATTTATAGTTCCACTTACAGCCTGTACCGATGGAGTGAGAACAGGTTTTGCGATTGGTGCAATAGTGGCAATTACGGGTGTGCGACTACTTTCACAAAATCCATTATTGATTGCAACGTGATAGGTTGTTGTTGTGGCAATCACTGGGGTTGTGTATGAACTATTTACTTGTCCGGAGATTGCTGTTCCGCCTGTTGCTACATCATACCAGCGATATTGTCCGTTACTTCCACCTGATGCAGTTAGTGAGATAGCAGCCGGAATACAATTTGAATTTCCGTTTGCTGTTGGTGCAGTGGGAACAACATTGACGGTGAGTGTAGCGGTGTTAGAAAATTTATCAGGAGCAAGATCGCCTTTTATTAAACATCGATAATCACCTGCACCAAAATTCCCTGTTGTATTAATCGAAAGCGTTGCTGTTGTTACTCCGGAATATCCACCACCATTACTTACATTATTAAAAACAGTTCCATCAAACTTTCGCCATTGATAGGTAAGATTATTTGCTCCGCTTGCTGTTAAGGTAAGAGAAGCATTAGAGCCATTACATACCGCAGTAGAGGTTGGTTGTGTACTAATAGAAATCGTAGGACCAATGGGTACAGAATTTTCAAAAATCAAAAGTGAGTTCGGTGCTGATGCAATGATGATTTCCGGCTTGCCATCCGCGTTGAGATCACCCGTTGTTATTCCGCGTGGATTCGTAACGGGTGTTGCAAAGGGTGGTGCAAAGGAAGAGGCATCGATTACACCAGGTGTAGAGGTGTTCTTTAAAATACAAAACTGATCCGTACTTTCACTTGTTACTACTATTTCTGATTTACCATCACCATCCAGATCGCGAATATGTGCTACGGTTGCCGCTGCAGGAATGGTGAAGTCAACTTTATTGAATATGATATTTCCCGTTGTGCTTTGATTATGAAAAACAGAAATAAGCGTTGAGTTTGTTCCAGCTCCATGGTAAAGCATTAAATCCATTTTTCCATCCAGGTCAAGATCACCTGAGTACAAACGGCCCGGGTTATCTCCTGCATTTATATTCCCAACAACAGTAAATTGTGACGTGACAATACGATAAGCACTGGTATTGCGCCAGATACTAATATTGTCTGTTCCCGGATTCGTGGATACAAGATCAGCAAGACCATCATTATCAAAATCACCTGAAACGACACCTCCATTAATTGTAGGTTTGGCCAGATTGATTGCTGTAGAAAACGAAGGGTACGTACCTGTGAGAAATGCACCATATCCTCTGTAACGATTTTCATAAACGGATACGTTACCAGTACCATTTGTAATACTCACAATATCAGTCATCCCATCCGCATTAAAATCTGCCCATGAACTAAAACGGATGTTGTTAAGCCCGGCAACCGCATCAAAATTAATTTCACTGGCAGTGCTGGAGTTTTTATAAGTACCTCCGGCACTCAAAATATCAGGTTTCCCATCCCCATCCACATCCATGAGCTTAAGATCCTGAGCTGTGGAAGATGTAGTGTCATCCAGTATCAACGATCCGGCAGTGATTGCTCCTGTGGTATGGACATTTCTATAGGCTACACCATTAAAAAAACTGACATCTGAATCAGCAATAATATCAGGCTTCCCGTCATTGTTAAGGTCGGCTACCTCAACATCGTAGTCGGCAGTGGTAAGTGGAAGTGTAACAGGAGGAAGAAAAGAAGTGCCATCAAACGTTACACCAGGCGAGAAGGTAACATTGAACGGAAGATGATAGTAAGAAGTAAGTTTACCGCGCACCACGCTCACGCGTTCGTACCCTGCCCCGGCCGGTACCTCGGCTTTGATTTCAGTTGCTGTTGCTGAAATCACATTGGCCTCGACACCTCCAAACCACACCCGATTTTCAGAAGTGATATTTGAAAAGTTATTTCCGGTAATGGTTACTGTACTTCCGATTGAACCGGCCAATGGAGAAACGGTATTAACAGAGATGACAGGTGTATGGATATTTTTGTTTTCGAGAATAGAAAGGCGGCCTGACGACACGGCAAAAATCAAGTCGGGTTTGTTATCACCATTTAGATCTCTTGCTACAGGATGGGAAGGGTAAGTACTTGCGCCACCACCTATTACTTCATACGCTGGAATAAATGCGTTGGCATCGAATACTCCGCCAGAATAAACATTTTCAAATACACCAATGTCACCACTATCGGTAGCAGCGATATCAGGCTTGCCATCACCGTTGATGTCAGCAATAGAAATTCCTCCAAAGCCGCTGAGGTCGCCATTCAGAAGAATCTCTGCAGCAAAATCAGTCGCTTCTAAAATTCCGTTGGTATCGGTATTGATTCTGATGTGAACATCGCCTGGTCCGCCATAATCTTTCCACGCTATATCATTTTTTCCATCAAGATTAAAATCGGAAATGGTAATGGTTGGATCGTACGAAACTGATGCAGTTTGCGATACAGGAAGTGTAAAGGCATGCTCAAAGGCTGGGGTTCCGGGAGTCGATATGTTTCGAAGAAAAACGTAACCATTACCGGCACTTACTACCAAATCATTTTTTCCGTCACCATCCATATCGTCTGATACTGTCCCGCGGGAGCCATCAATAATAGTACTGTTAAAAAAAGCAACGGAAGGTCCAAATTCTATATCTCCCGGTGAGCTTAAATTTTGGTTGACCCAGAAATTTATTTCTACACAGGTACATGCTCCACTTCCCGCAATTATTTCCGGACGACCATCACCATCCACATCAGTGACTAACGCAATGGGTGATGCATATTGATAACTTACAGCCCAATACTCTGCTGCTTCAAAGGCAATGTTTCCGGGCGTGCTGATATTTCGCAGTGTAACAAATGCTCCATTGAAAGCACTGGTAGGATTGGATGTAATGGCATCGGGTTTCCCGTCTCCATCCAGATCGGCAAATTTGAGTCCGGCTCCATTTACAGCACCAATTCCTAAAGTAGGCACAGATACTTTGGGAGCAAAAGATGTAGTAGAGAGTTCGCCTCCCAGCCCGAGATTTCTATAAATGTCAATAACGTTATCTGTGATGTTATTGGTTACGGTAAGATCAGGCCATCCATCGCCATCAATATCGGCAACAAACATTCCCTGATTTTGAATGGTTGCGAAATCAACTCTTGCACCAAACGAGGAAGGGATAATTCTACCCCCACCTTTAAATACGGGAGCGAATGGTTTGGAAGAAGTGTTTGATAATCCAGTAGTTTTGTTAACGACCGTTATTTTTTCGTGAGCAGCACCAACAGGAATGTTGACAACAAGCTGTGATGAACTTGCGCTCGAAATGGTTGCTTTTATAGTACCAAAGTAAACGACATTGTTGGATGCCGTTGGATCAAAATTATTTCCCGAAATCGTTATGGATGTTCCGGGCTCACCGGATAAAGGTGAAAAAGAAGTAACGGCAGGAGGCACCTTAAGAACACGTTGCTCCAATACAATATTGTCGATGCCAGAAGTGTATGTTGCATTGGTTATGTAGGTACCTCTTATTTTGATGGCGGTAATATTTCTTAAAATGATTTTTATTTGTTCGCGCGTAGCGAGCGCACCACTCGTAGAATTAAAGCGCCAACCTTGAGTTTCATCAAGTTTTAAAGAATAGCTACTCCATGCTGGTGCTGTTACTGGTTTTGTCGGTAAGGAGTACACCAATGCCCCCGATGTTGTTTCTATACGTACATCACCATTAACATGGGAGTTTGTTCCCGCCTGTGACTGCTGAATATTAAAAGTCAAATTCATTCCAAGCGAGCGGGTGAGATGATTGCCGTTGAATTTAATAGGTGCGATCCAATGCTGGAAACCATTGGTTTGACTTGCTGCATAGGTTGCTGAAACAAAACCTCCCGGATTGCCATTCGTGTTTTGAAAAGTGCCAGGTGAAGTTACATTGCTGGCATTCACGAAAGTCCACCCATCAGCATCTGCGCTAAAGGTGCTGGTGATTTGTGCTTGCACAGAAGTGGCAAAGGTAATGAGGATTAAAGTATAGAGGGTTTTCATACTTTAAAAATACCCTCAATTGATGTGCGGTGAAATCGCATGATGATGTGACCCTTAACAATGGTCTATCACGTTTTTTACCAAGAACTTTCCAATGGAGATGAGACTATTTTTTTGTAATCCGATGGTAGCTAACGCCTTTTTCATTTTTTAGTTGAAGAATATAAAGACCTGATGAGAGCAAACTGAAATCGATGGATGCATTACGTGTATTGCTATTCTTTTCCCCAACGATCATTCCAGATGTATTGATAATCGAGATGATATACGGTGGATGTAATTCTGTAATAAGAATTTTTTCTACCGGGTTGGGATATAATTTTACTCCATCGCTGAAATTTTCAACACCTGTAATCAGATACTCGAATTCGACTGATGTTGAGGTACAACCATTATCAGTTACATCAACCTTGTATCTACCATACTCCAATACATTCAACTCAAAAGATTGATCCGTGGCGCCCGCTACAGCATCGTCATTCTGATACCATTGATAACTATCACCAACAGAAGCGGTCAGTATATTTCCGTTAATGGTTATCTCTGCAAGTGTGCTGTTGGTGCTTAATGTCAATGATACGGTTTGAGAAAAGACAACTGGGGCATTGTCTCCAGTAACAACACATCGATAATCGCCAGTGCCTACGCTTCCAGTTGTGTTAACAGTAAGAGTTGATGTTGTTGTTCCGGAGTATTCTCCTGCATTCGAAATGTTGGCGAATACTGATCCATTAAATTTTTGCCATTGATAGGTAATGTTAATGGTGCCGGTTGCTTCGGTTGTAAACGTAGCAATTGAGCCGGCACATGTGACAACATCGGATGGTTGCGTTGTAAACGTAATGGCTGACCCTGCGGTAATGGTAAAGGGAAGAACGGTAATTGCGGTACTGCAACCTATCTCGAGTGAGATTGGCCCTGTTGTAGCACCACCCGGCACGATGGCGGTGATGCTGGTGGATGAGCTTGCTGTTACCGTTGCAACAATACCGTTAAATTTTACCGTGTTGTTAATGGGAGTAGCACTAAAATTTGTTCCGGTAAGCGTTACTACTGTACCAATGGAACCACTCGCTGGACTAAAGCTTGTAGCCGTGAAAGATGGTAAGGAAGAAACGGTATTGCGAAGTAGAGAAACTGTTGTTCCGCTGGAGTTTGTTGCCGCAACATCAGGTTTACCATTGCCATCTAAGTCTCCTATGGCAAGACCATAAGGAACATTGGTTGCTTGAAAATCAACACGGGGTGAAAAAGAAGTAGCGATAATTGGAGCGGAAGAATTTATGTTCTTCAGCACTGAAATACGGTTACCTCCATTTGTAACGGTCAAATCAATTTTCCCGTCACCATCAATGTCGTTAAGGGCAACCATCAATGAACTTGTGCCCGAATCGAAATCTACTTTAGCAGAAAGTGCTATCGTTCCTGATGTACTGGTGTTATTAAATACGGATGCTGTGGCAGAACTGTAATTGGCTACAATAATTTCAGGTTTACCATTCGCATCAAGATCGCCAATGGCAACACTGTACGGATCCAGACCGGTTGGAAAATCTACTTTAGCTGCAAATGAACTTGTTGTAATCGAACCCACAGTACTGGTGTTTCGTAATACGGAAATTGAAGTGCTGGCTTGGTTCGTGACAACGATATCAATCTTGCCGTCTCCGTCCAGGTCTTCACTGTCTATACCAATTGGAAAACTGCCGGTGGCAAATTCAACATGAGTTGCAAAGGAAGTAGCATTGATTATTCCTTTACTACTTGTATTTCTCAGAATAGAAACGGTGTTGCCCACATCATTAACAATGGCGAGGTCTGGCTTTCCATCCAGGTCGAAATCATCAACGGTTGCGTTCCATGGATTTTCGCCTGTGGTAAAGTCAACTTTTGCAGCGAATGACGAAGAATTAATTACTCCACTGGTTGACACATTCTTGTAGATGGAAACATTGTCGCTATCATTGTTTGTGGCAATGAGTTCAGGTTTCCCATCGCCATCCAGATCGCGAATGCCGACATAGTAGGGTTCACTATTTGTTGCAAAGTCTACCTTTGGTGCAAAGGATCCTGTCGTTAGAGAACCCAATGAACTTGTATTTCTAAAGACAGAAATTGTATTGCTGATTTGATTGGCTACCGCGAGATCAGCCTTTCCATCACCATCCAGATCACCTATTGCAATACTATACGGTTCGGTTCCTGTGGTGATATCTACCTTGGCGGCAAATGCACACGAATTAATTACGCCACCATCAGCAAAGGTTACGATGAAGGGTGTGCTGGAATATCCTGTTAACCCATTTACTAAAACAGAAATCGATTCATAGGTAGCACCAGCAGGAACCGTTACAGTGAGTTGAGTGGATGTTGATGCCGACACGGCTGCTTGAGTTGCACCAAAGAATACGATGTTGTTGGAAGGTGTTGTGCTAAAGTTTGTTCCAGTGATGGTTACGGTAGTGCCGATGGGGCCGCTGGTAGGTGTGAAGTTTGCAATGGTAGGTGTAGGCGCAGACACGGGAGCGCAAACAACACCAGACGGTGTATCTCCTGTAATGGTCCATGATTTAGTACTCGCTAAATTCGTTCTTGCTGCCACCGCATTGGTGCCGTATTGCCTTCCGATAGCCCCCAGGGTTCTGCTATTTGGGGTAGATGGATTGGTACTCCACCCTATTAATGTAGCCGAGTAATTATTGCAATCCATATCACTATTATTGAACATGCCCGTCAAATTAACAGCCGGGTTTAAGCTCCAGGTGCCGATGTTTTGGTTAAAGGCACTTGCGTCAGCAAACATGCCGCTCATGTTGGTAACAGCCGCGGTATTCCAGGCCCCGATGTTTTGGTTGAAGGCAGTGGCAAAATCAAACATGCGTGACATGTCGGTAACAGCCGAGGTATTCCAAGTACCAATATTTTGGTTGAAGGCATAGGCATCAATAAACATACCTCTCATATTGGTAACGGCTGAGGTATTCCAGACCCCGATGTTTTGGTTGAAGTCAAAGGCATCTTCAAACATTCTGCTCATATTGGTAACGGCCGAGGTATTCCAGGTACCAATGTTTTGGTTGAAGTTATAAGCATACCCAAACATGCTACTCATGTTGGTGACGGCCGCAATATTCCACCCACTGATGTTTTGGTTGAAGGCATAGGCACTAAAAAACATACTATTCATGTCGGTAACGGCCGCAGTATTCCAGACCCCGATGTTTCGGTTGAAGACAATGGCACCAGCAAACATACCTGCCATGTTAGTAACGGCCGCAGTATTCCAGGCTCCAATGTTCTGGTTGAAGGCAACGGCATCAGCAAACAGACTAGACATATCAGTAACAGCCCCTGTATTCCATGAGCTGATATTTTGATTGAAGGCACTTGCCCCAGAAAACATAGCTGACATATTGGTAGCAGATCCTGTATTCCACGAGCCAATGTTTTGATTAAAAGCGCTTGCATTAGCAAACATACCTGACATATTAGTAATCGTCCCAGTATTCCAAGTGTTGATGTTGCTGGGTGAATTCAAGTTGCTACACGTTCTAAACATTTCAGACAGATTGATTACTCCCAATAAATCAGGAACATCAGTGGCTGTTACTTGAAGATTTGCGCAACCATCAAACGCGTCTTGCATACTTGTCCAAGCTGTAGTGCCCCATTGTTCTACTTGTGTAAGCCGTCTGCGATCTAATCCATTATTGATAAAGATACGTTGGAAGTTAATGGGCGCTATCTGCAAACGAATAGTGGCGCCTGTCGGCAAACCTGTGATGGTGAGCGTTGCACCACTCCACGTGCCACTGCCTGATGCAGTGCCGGGCGAAATCTCTTGCCATGTGTAGTTAACCGTGCCACTGGTAGCGGTACCAAAAGATAATTGGGTAGCACCAGAACCTGCGGTGGCAAGATTCCATTGCGTGATGAAATTTTGGGCCGTTGCCTGTTGCAAGGAACAAAGCAAAACCACCGTGCTTAGTGTTTTGTAGATACCTCTCATCTGTTAGTAATTTTTTGTTTTCACTCCATCAAAGTTGGTATTCTTTGCGAACTGTTTTCCTGTATAGTATTCTTTCTCGATTTCAACTTCATTATTTTCCGTTGTTGAACTTTATTTTCACTTTGCCGGGTTTGATGATGCAGGATCACTTGGATTACCACTTTTCTATCAAATTTTTATACTGACCAATCAAGGCTCTCTAAGGGCTTTTGACTGATTTCCAAATCTCGCCAAATTTGATTCACAGGGAAATCCCCTGATCATGTGAGGTGAAAGGCGAAATAGGTTTACTCTAAATCAGAAGCCTTTTTGTCAATCACTAAAGCTTTCACCGAAGGCCACCAGATCATCAGGATCTCGGTAATGAGTAAAGGAACGAAGGAGAAAAAATATTCATTAGCCGTTCTTCTAAAAAGATGGTCTTCAATCTGACCAAATAAAAACGTAAGCGGAAAAATATCATCAATACGAACAGCGACAAAACTTAATACACATACGTAACTGCGAATCATAAACTGCCGATGAACCTTTATGTTTTTTGTTTTAATAGCCTTGTAAGCAAATCCTGTAGAAAGTAATACAAGTACACTTAGGATAAATAATGAAACACGACATGGAATGCAATAACTGATCAAAGAAAGCCGCAGGGCAGAAATGCCAATGAGTAAAACACCCGCCATGTAAATTTTACCAGAGAGTCTATGTATTGACATGAACTTATTTCGGAAAAACGACCAGAACTGGATGGGGTCGAGCAACAAGGCTAAAGATCCACCAACTAAATGCATCGTTACCCAAACCTGATTGTTGAAAAATGAATCTCCAAAGATTTTGCTGCGGAAGCCAGACAAATAACGAAGTACATTCGTATTGAAAAACCAAAGGGATAAACCGAGGATGAGAACCCAGAATAGGATGATGAAAGTGGTTCTAAGAAATTTCATACATCAGACTATTGAAGGTTTAACAAATGATTGCTTTTTCCAATACGTTAAACTTCTCCATATCCATTCAAAAGGACCATATAGAAAATAACGCATCCAGATATTGCAGAAAATAATTTGGAATAACCAGATGGCCGCTACTACTAAATAGATTTCATAGCGTTGCAATTTCCCAAATAATCCAAAAGCAAAACCATTGAAGATCATACTACAGATTAGGGATTGACTTAGGTAATTGGTTAGTGCCATTTGTCCTACGGGACGTAACATCGAAAAGAACCACGTAAACCATCCCGATTTATGAAGCAACATGATCAACCCAAAAATTCCAATCGTGCGCAAAGCTCGTGTTACCTGATAATATTGAAATGGAATTTGTTTGATGTACTCGAACCAATTAAACTGAAATTTAACCTGTGTTTGCAAATAAAAATAGGATAAGGTTATCCCAACTCCTAAGCCAATGACGGTCATCCATGCGTATGTTTTTACGGAAGCATCACCAGTGAGGATTCCCAGTTTAAACAAGGCCATTCCAAAGAGCATGAACATGAACACGTCCCAACATTGAAAGTACGTGTATTCAACTATGTTATCCACGTACATATTCGTTCTGTAATCGTAGACAGATGCATAGTTGCCTTTTACTTTTTCGATTGTCTTCTCCATTCGCTTGAGCTTACTTTCTTTTGTAGAACGCTCTTTGAAATCCGTCATAGCACCAAGGGCTTCTTTTTGCAGAGAAGTAAGTTTTGTTTTGGTAGTGTCAATGGCTGCGATGGTTTCACCCTTTGCAATCATTTCTTTTCGTTCGTAGAGATCGCGGTTGTCTCGTGCTAAAATCAGAACGAAGCAAACACTTGCTGCAATGAGCAACGTTTTGGGAGGCAGTTTTCTAAACACAAATAGCAGCATGCCATAACATGCGTAATCAAATAAGATATCGCCATTCCAGAGGAGGATGTAGACATCAAATAAGGACAAGACGATTAACCAGATTTGTCGTCTGAAAAAATAATCAGCCGGTTGAAGTCCCTCAAGTTTATTTTCCTTACGACCAACAAATAAAAGTATACCAGCGCCAAAGAGTATAGAGAATAAACCACGTTGTGTTCCATCCATCACGCCATTGACAAAATACCATAGATAATAGTTCATGGTGCCAAACTCATTTAAAGTGGAAGGATCATGACCTACAACACCCGGCAATGAAAAGCTCGGTATGTTCATTAATAAAATTCCGAGTATAGCGATGCCACGAAGACTATCGAGCATCACAATTCTTTCCGTCTGACTTGTTGGTGCTGCGATGGTTGTACTCATGATTATATTATTTAGCGAATGCTGGAGTAGACTTAATTGAAGGTATCCAAATCATTCCAATTTCTACCAGGATCAATGGCAATATTGAAAACATCCACTCCGTCACAATACCTTGTATGTTGGGATCTTCAATTACTTTAAACATGAAATCGAGGGGAACGACCTGGTATATT
>JANODK010000151.1:0-2699 GCA_031412655.1 Chryseolinea sp. | reverse complement strand
TGGCTCTTATCTTTCAGCTAATGAGGCCATCATAGGCGCTTTAACAATTTCGCTTGGAACTTTCTCAACTACAGGGTACGATTTTACGCTGATTTCTGATGCAAATGGCACGGCACGCATTGCTCCAATTACGGGCGATTTTTCAGGGAACATAACCATGCAGCGTTATTTGGGCTCAGGGCCAAGCAGCTGGCGATTTCTTTCAACCCCTGTGCAGGGAGCAACCATAAATGATTGGCAGGACGATTTTGTTACAAGCGGTTTTCCAGGATCATTATATCCTGGCTTTAATTTCGTTTCAATTTACACTTATGATGAAACGGTAAGCGGCATTGCAGATAATGGCTATAACGTACCTTCTACTTCTTCTGATCCGATTGATCCTGGTAAAGGATACTGGTGTTACATAGGGCCTACGCCTTTGACCGTGGATGTAACGGGCCCACCGGCAAAATTCAGCCAGACGTTTTCCGTAAGTTATACTTCCAGTGGCGGCCCATCCGAAGACGGATATGTTATGATCGGCAATCCTTATCCTTCGGCTATAGACTGGAGTTCGGCAAACTGGACAAAAAGTAAAATCAATGATGCTATTTATATCTGGAATCCAGTGTTGCAGCAATATGCCAGCTGGGTATCAGGAGTTTCTACGAATGGCGGATCAAACATCATAGCCTCTTCTCAATCTTTCTGGATCCAGACAAACGGTTCTGTCCCTTCTCTTGCTTGCGATGAGAATGTTAAGGTAGCCACTGACAAATCATTTATCAGGCCGTCGGGTTCCCCTGCTTTCAGCGCTTCCGGCACATTAAAATTAAATATGCATGGAAATAATTTCGTAGATGAAACTATTTTAATGTTTGGCAACGGAGCTACAAATGGCTACGACAGCGACTCTGATGCCAGGAAATTATTTAGTTCCAATCTGTCCGTTCCTGGAATTGCAAGCCTTGATTCTACGCAAAAAGATATGTCTGTAAATAGTCTACCGGAAGTTAATTCCTCACTACACATTCCTGTGAAAACACTTGTTGGCGTTGCAGGTACTTATACTATTGAGCGTGATTCTTTATCTGTTATGCCCGATGGATTTTGCATTGTGCTGGAAGATCTTGCAACAGGAATTCAGACGAACATGAACAATTTGACCACGTATACATTTTTTATTTCAGATACCACAAGTGCCCCAAGATTTTTGCTGCACATATCTGCGCCGCATGAAACAAAATCTATCAGCGCCAGTTGTAACAACTACCAGGACGGAAAAGCCATTGCCGTTGCAAAGGGCGACGGCCCCTGGAATTACAAATGGGTGGATGTTTCAAATACCCTTAAGATCACAAACGCTTCCTTCTTGCCCGATACCCTCGCTAACCTGGCAGCCGGCGATTATTCAGTCTACATTTCCGGAGTAACCGGAATCTGTGGGTCATTTTTTGAAAAAGTAACAATTACTGAACCGGTGCCTGTTTACGCCGCTTTTACATTAAATAAGGATACTGTTTATGCGGGAACGTTAGATAGTCTTCTGCTTGAGAATACATCTTCCGGTGCGATCTCCTATACTTGGAATTTTGGTGATGGAAGCCCAGTTGAAATTTCCGCGTTACCTTCTCCGCATCATTATATGTTGCCGGGAAGTTACACTGTAAGTCAAATAGCTTCTAATATGCCCTGCTCCGATACGCTTCATCGTAAGATAACTGTACTCCCTGCAAATTTGGTGGGCATGTCAAAAAATGAGAAAGCATTTGCGCTAAAGATTTATCCTAATCCTGGAAGGGGAGAGTTTTTTGTAAGCCTGGATCATTCACACTTCGGGGAAGTGCAATTGGAGATTTTGACGATCACCGGGCAAACCATCTACCAGGCTGTACTGAATTCTGATACAACGCAAATTAAATTACATGAACAGGCAAGGGGAATTTATTTTTACAGGTTGAAGCAGGGATCTGAACTTTTGGGACAGGGAAAGTTTATTAATGAATAAATAAGCTTTTTAAGGAGTTGGTTGCTGTATGGGGTAGCCATTCCACCCCACAAGTTAATTCTAGAAGTGTTTTTACTTATTCGATAGCTTTGCTCTATGCTTTCCAAATCTTCATCTTATATTCTTTCACCATCCAGTAAGGATCTTCTTTAAATTTTCTCCAATCATGGAGTAAACTTTCATGAAGTTCTGCCAGCATTTGTTTTGTTTCGTCGCTGTATTTTTGATAGTCTTTATTGTATTTAGGATTGTATAAAAACTTCTCGTAGTATTCAATAAGATTAAAACAGATGGTGAACTGTCCACAGGCCATAATAGTGTCGGGCATACTGTGTGGACCTTTTAATTCTTCGGCTGTGAACCAGAGTGTAGTGCCCTTGGTAAGTGCTTTTTCAGAGACAGACATGATTTTTTCTCCTGGCTCTGCAATATCTTTTGTGAAATAAGGATATTTATTTTTTCGTTTTTCTACTTCTGGTTTTGTCAATTCAAATACAGCATTCATAACCACGCGGGGTTTCCAGCCACTGTCGCTATAAACACGTTCAAAGCCAAACCAGCGCATTTGTTTGATGAACACTTTTGTTATCATCTTCACAACAGAGTTGCGACGATTCACTAATAAATTATTAATGGTAGCAAACTTTAAAGCGTCCACATGACGCATACGGCTGAGAAAAAAACCGGGAATACCAAAACGTTTTGCAAG
>JANODK010000150.1:0-3490 GCA_031412655.1 Chryseolinea sp. | reverse complement strand
AAAACAATGAAGTGAAGTTTGAAATAATCGTTTCTTGTTGCTATCAACGTGGAACGTATTTATACATGAGAACTGTAATTATACTAAAGGTAATGTTAGGAATCCAAACGTATATCTGTGGAGGTAGGGCTCCGTTCTCGGCAAAGGTTCTGAACAAGGTTAAAAAGATAATGAAGACAAACGACAAGGCGAACCCCAACGCAATTTGAAGCCCTGTGCCACCACGACTTTTTCTTGACGAAACAATTGCACCCATAAAGACCAGGATAAAAATAGAAAAGGGCGAACTATAGCGTGTGAATTTCTCCACTTCATACATCTCAATCCCGGTTGATCCGCGTTCTCTCAAGGTATCGATGTAATCATCAAGTTCACCAATGGTCATGCCATCGTACTTACGATAATCGCTTTCGAATTCTTTTGGGTGTATAACAAGGGTTGTATCCATTGATGAACCTTTTGTTGTGGAGTCACCATGAAGTATAACCCGCTTGCTGGTGTTTTCAAATGCAATGGATTCCGGATTGCCGGTCGATTCAAAGATGGAGTTGATTTTTTTTATTTTCCAATCGCGCAATTTCCACTTTTGAGTGGCGGTGTCCCATTCAATGCGATTGGCGGTTAACTTCTCCATCAACTTGTTATTTTCAAACCGTTCCATACTAAAATGATAGCCGGTTTGATTGCTGTTGTTATAGCTCTGCATGTAGAGGTACACGTTAGGCGCTACCTGAATGTGAATATTCTTTTTATCAAAGTAATACTTCGTTTTCAAATACTGCACTTCAAATGCCAATCGTGATTTTGTGGCATTCGGTATAAGCCAGCCCGTTAAAAAGAAACTGACAATGGCAATAATCAATGCTCCAATAAAGAAAGGAAAAAGAATGCGCCTGAAGCTGACACCACTGCTCAGTATGGCAATGATCTCGGTATGCCCTGCCATGCGGGAGCAAACGTAAACAGTAGCGATAAAAAGAGTAATGGGTGTTACAAGCGCGCCAATCCAGGGAATATAATCCAAATAGTATCCTAAAATTTCCATAGCGCCAAGATTGGCCTTTGCGAAATTATCCATCTTATCGGTCATGTCGATCATGGTGATCACTGCCAATAAGATCAGCACCACAAAGAAGAATGTAGTGAGGAACGATTTGAGAATATATTTATCGAGAAGCTTCATTCTTTAAAGTCGCTGTGATACTTGCTTCACCATTTTGTTTTTCCATTCCACGAAAGTGCCTTCTTGAATTTTAATACGTGCCTGCTTAACCAACCAAAGGTAGAAGGTTAGGTTATGTATAGAAGCAATTTGCGCTCCTAAAATTTCTTTGCTGATGATCAAATGCCTTAAATAGGCTTTTGAGTAGAAGGTGCTGGCATATCCACCAAGGTTTGAATCAATTGGTGATAGATCATCTTTCCACTTTTCGTTACGAATGTTGATGATGCCTTCGGTTGTGAAAAGCATTCCATTACGTGCATTGCGTGTGGGCATTACACAATCAAACATATCAATTCCTAAGGCAATGCATTCCAAAATATTTTCTGGAGTACCAACACCCATGAGGTAGCGAGGTTTGTCTGCTGGAAGAATATTGCAGACCAAATCGGTCATTGCATACATGTCTTCATGTGGTTCACCAACCGATAGACCACCAATGGCATTGCCCCATTGATTTTGTTTCGCAATAAATTCAGCAGACTGTTGACGCAAATCTTTATACACACTTCCTTGAACAATGGGAAAGAGCGCCTGGTCATATCCATACATTGATTCAGTTGAGTTTATCCGATCGACACATCGCGTTAGCCAGCGATGGGTCATGTGCATGGAGTCTTTCGCATATTGATACTCGCAAGGGTAGGGGGTGCACTCATCAAATGCCATAACGATATCGGCACCAATGGTTCGTTGGATGTCCATCACACGTTCAGGCGTAAAGGTATGTTTCGATCCATCGATGTGTGATTTGAAGATGACTCCTTCTTCTGTAATTTTTCGATTGGCACCTAATGAATAAACCTGATAACCACCGCTATCGGTAAGAATAGGTCTGTTCCATCCATTGAATTTATGAAGGCCGCCAGCTTGTTGAAGTAGCTCAATACCTGGTCGTAAGTATAAGTGATAGGTGTTACCTAAAATGATTTCAGCTTTAATATCTTCGGTCAGTTCGCGCTGATGGACTGCTTTTACCGAGCCAGCGGTTCCAACTGGCATAAAGATAGGCGTTTGGATGTCTCCGTGATCGGTATGGAGAATGCCCGTTCGGGCTGACGATTGAGGATCTTTGGAGGTAAGTTCGAATTTCATAATGCGGGGCAAAAATACCGTTCTGCCACCAGAATTCCTGAAGATTGTTTTGCCCAATTAAGTTTGACCTGAGATTGATGAAAAGATAAGGCTTGATAAAATGAATCTCTGACTGACCACATAAATGTTCTTTTATCCTTCCAATCCTCTTCTATATTTGTGATTTTTAAACGAAGCTCTTTTGCAAATTCTGGAAATTGTATTTTTTGTCGCGATTGCAATTCAGGTAATTTACTTCATCGTATTTCTTGTTGCTTTTTCCCGTAAGCGGACGATTAATCCCCCAGACAAATTGCCACCAGTATCCATCATTGTTTGTGCACACGATGAGGATACTAATCTAAAGGAATTAATCCCCTTACTTCTAACTCAGGATTATCAGGATTTTGAGGTCATCATTGTTGACGACCGCTCTAACGATTCTACTTTTGACTTCCTTTTAGAGGAAACGAAGAAGAACCATCGCCTGCGCATGGTGCATGTTAACCGAACACCGCCTCATGCCAATGGAAAGAAATACGCTTTAACACTGGGTATCAAAGCCGCTCAATACGATTGGATTTTATTGACGGATGCCGACTGCCGTCCACATAACCAAAATTGGGTTAAGTCGATGAGTGTCCATATGAAGGATGAAACACAATTTGTTCTTGGCTACTCACCATACATGAAGCAACCCGGATTTCTGAACCTCTTCATTCGGTTTGAAGCCTTAATTACAGCTGTTCAATATTTTTCTTTTGCCCTTTTGGATAAACCCTATATGGGGGTAGGCAGAAATCTGGCCTACAGAAAGTCGATGTTTTTAGAAGTGAAAGGTTTTCACGAGTTCCTTCATGTTATGGGGGGCGATGATGACTTGTTTGTAAATCAACATGCTCAAAAGGAGAATACAGAGGTTTGCATGGGAGAGGAGTCGTTGATGAATTCTGTTCCCAAAAACACGTGGAAGGATTTTTTCTTTCAGAAGATAAGACACCTGTCGGTGGGTAAATTGTATAAGGGAGGTAACCGACTTTGGCTTGCGCTCTTTTCCATCAGTTGGTTGACTTGCTGGTTTGTGGGTGTGCCCATGCTTTTTGTATCAGAGATTCCGTTTATACTGCTCGGTGCTTTGGCTTTTCGTGTCATACTCCTTACTATTACCGTTCATGTTGCCGTTAAGCACCTTGG
>JANODK010000149.1:0-46867 GCA_031412655.1 Chryseolinea sp. | reverse complement strand
TCTTTTTGTGCTCCACTTCCAATCGTGCATATAATTCCAGGATAAGTAATCCAATAGCTCGCGATGGCTTGGTGGTAAACCTTGTGTTCCAAGATCTTCTAATGTTTCGGCTAAGCCCGTTCCGAAAAGTTGTTCCCAAATTCGATTCACCATTGTACGCGAAGTGAGCGGATTATCTTCACTCGTCATCCATTGCGCAAGTCCTAGTCGATTATGCGGTGCGCTGGATGGCATCGGATTCAAAGAAGCAGGAACATCAGCTTTTACTTCTTCACCTTTTACTAACCAGTTGCCACGTTCAAATACATTTGATTTACGGAGCATACTTTCCGGGTTCTCCATCATAATGGGTGTGCCCGGAACATCTTTTGTTAAGAGCGACCAATATTGATTGTAGATATTAGCATAACCTTCTTTTTCTTTTCCTGGAAATGAGGGTGTGAAGTACAACCAATCGAACATGATGCCACTAGCCTCCGCATTTTTGAGATTGGAATTTTCATAGGTAAAGAAAAGATCATGCACACCTTCTTGTCGATCGAAGTCAACACGATGAATCTTCCATCCTTCTGTTTTTTGATCGATGGAAATATTTTTGAGAACAGAGCCATCTGGTTTATCTAAATGAATGGTCCATGTTCCTCCATTTACCATTGTGATCGCGCGAAAGATTAATTCATTTGTTCCGTTGAGGTCAACATTCTGCAAACGGCATTGCGTGTGATTTCTAAAGATGAGCCATTTAGTATCAGACAGTTCACTATTCACAAATTGATCTGCCAGCAATGAATTAACAGCCGGCTGCCATGTCTTTAAGAAAGTGTTGACGTCTTTCGCTTTTTCTGATGACGCATTTTTTTCAATCCATGTTTTTATGGATGTAAGCGATGCTTCATCTTCTTTTGAGAAATGACGCAAGAGCGGATAGTCATCATAGGTATCTTCATCGCGTGTGTTGTTGAAGAAGGCCATAAATTTATAATACTCCTCATGACGGAATGGATCGTATGGATGACTGTGACATTGAACACATGCAAACGTAGTTCCCATTAAACCTTCCCATGTTGAATTCACACGATCTAATACTGCAGCGGTTCTGAACTCTTCATTTTCTGTTCCACCTTCATCGTTCGTCATTGTGTTGCGATGAAAGGCTGTAGCGATGTATTGATCATCATTAGGATTAGGAAGTAAATCGCCAGCGAGTTGTTCGGTTAAAAACTGATCGTAAGGCATATCATTGTTAAAAGCCGTAATCAGCCAATCGCGATAGCGCCAGATTGATCGACTATCATCACGCTCGTAGCCTTTTGTATCGGCATAGCGGGCAAGATCCAACCACATGGATGTCCATCGTTCACCGAACTGAGGTAATGCAAGTAAAGAATCAACCAAAATTTCATAAGCCTTTGCATCGGAACTTTTCATGAATTGATCACGAATTGATTGGGGAGCAGGAAGACCAATCAAATCGAGACTGACTCTTCTTAGCACTACAGACTTTTCTGCTTCGGGTGAAGGCTTTAGTTTTTGTTGTTCTAGTTTTTCTAAGATGTAGGTATCAATTGCATTGTTTCCCCATTCTGTATTATCACCTAAACCAGCTTTCATGGGCTGCAATGCTGGCGGTGCAACCTTTACATACGCCCAATGATTTCCCCATTCAGCTCCTTGATCAATCCAGTTTTTTAAAATGGAAATTTCTTCTTCGTCCAGAGGTTGTCCTTTATGAGGCATGCGTTCTTCGGGATCATTGGAAAGAATTCTTCGCATCATTTCACTTTGAGCTGCATCACCAGGAACAATGGATACTTTTCCTGATTCGTTTTTCTCTAAGGCATCTTTGCGAAACAATAAACTAAAGCCACCCTCGCGCTTTACGCCTCCGTGGCAGGTAATACATTTTTTGTTGAAGATGGGCTTTACCTCTGTATTGAAGTCAACCTTGTTTTTATTGTTGATAAATACAATAGATACTACACTGATGCAAAGTGCAAGAAGACCGAGAATGATAATTTTTTTGGAAAGCAATGTTTTCATTTTCCCTATCGTAGTGAAAGTTAATCAGATTACAAGTAAAGATTCATCCTGATGTGTCTGTTATTTATTCGGTTTTTTTTAAATGGCAAAATACAGGGTAATTAAAGGTATGCTGCAGTTTCGTTATCTTGAGGCATTAAGGAATATGGAGTGGATAAAAATCTTTTCAAGTGAATCGGAAGCCAAACAACGATTAATTTCGGGTAAACCGCAGTTATTGATCCTTCATGGCAAGCGCATTTGTTTGTCGTTGCACAACGATACTTTCTTTGCGGTTCAGGATGAATGCACTCATAATGGTGAATCGCTTAGCAAGGGCAAAGTCAATTACTTGGGCGAGATTGTTTGCCCGTGGCATGGCTATAGGTTTGATCTGCAATCTGGAAAAGCGGGCGATTCAAATTGCCGTGATTTAATTACCTATTCTGTGAAGAAGGATGAAACGGGTTTTTTTGTTGGAATTTAAAATAGATTCATCTTTATATTCGTTTTTCAATCCATGATATCCGTATTTAAAATGTTAACTGTGCGTACTCTTGTCTTTGTTTTTACACTTTCGTTCACCCATTCGCTGGCACAAGTTGCCATAAACCCGAAAGAATGGATTGAGCAACTCAATCTGAAAGGTGGATTACCCGAAAAACTTTTGAGCACCCGCTCAGTCGCCTTTTATACCTACAATATGTCAGCAAAAGAATTGGAAGATGTCCAGAAATCTTTTCAACGTACGGGCATTGATGTAGTGGTCTACTTTGAAATGGACAAATTGATAGCCAGTCATGATGTAACTAAAACTTTTGCAAATTATTTGGAAGATAGAGACGTCAGCAATCTTGTATTCATTGAAAAAGAAGAAAATAATTTTCGTCTTTCTGTTACTACGTTCAATAAGAAAGAAACCCTTATTGATAAACAACAAAACGCATGGTCAGTTACTAATAAAGTTCTAACAGAAACATTAAAGGAGTTGTATCGCACTGCTGCGAATCAACAGAAGAAACAAAACTTACTGATTAATGATGTTCCCGAGACGGATTTTCCTATCAACCCGATTTTAGGAAGACGCAATGAATTCTTTGCTTCAGATTTAAAGGTAGATCCATTGGCTGTACCGAAGACTGGTGATCCTGCTATCGATAAACAACTTGAAGAAATTTTTGCAGCCAATTATCCATTAAAATATAAACTCACAGAACCGGGTATCCCTGAAAAGGAATTGCGCAAGCAAGGCAGTTTGTATGTTCTGTGTTATATATATGTGCGCGATGGCGTTGCGAAAAGATTGTTGGGATATGATATGAGTAAATCAGAAAGTGCATTGGTATCCGTTACCTATCAAGATGGACAACAACAATTGAAAAACATTTCAACCGATACACCTGTGTTCAAATTTTATTTCAAACACATTGATTCAGGCAATGTATTCTTAGGAAATAAATGGGATGCTGATCTTACCTGGCAACAAGCCTTGCTCAATCAGATTAAAGGAATGAAGGCAGAGCTGAGAATAAATTAGTCTTGGCAACTAAGTGTTTACATTACTTCAGCATTACTATTTTCTTAAACACGACAGCATCAGCAAGGTCAATTCTCAAAAAATAAATTCCCGAAGAATTTTCGATGCTGATCGTTGCTTCATTAGAATTCGTCTTTGTAATTCTTGCATCAATGGTTTTGCCGGAAGAATCTTTTAGTGACAAACCTCTTAATGCCTTATCTGATGTTACACCAAAGCTACCCGTTGAAGGGTTAGGATAAACGTTTATTACGACATCAAGAGACTGTTCAATCGCAGTGATTTCGTGCGCCTCTCCAGTCAGTTGAATGTTGAAGATGGAATGTTCAGGATCGTCTGTACGAATGGTGACAGTAGCCTCATGTGATCCACCCTGCTGAGGCTTATACCATACTTTTACCAGGGAACTATCTCCAATTGGAATAGAACTTAACTCAGATGTTTTGATTCCGAATTGTGAAGGATCTATACCCTCAATGGTTAAAGGATTCGCTTGAAAGTTAAGTGCATACTCTCCTGTATTCTTCAGGGTAATTCTTATCGTATCTGAGATTGTATTTGTTTCGGTATCAGGGAATTCAATTAATGAATTGTTTGTCAGTACCTCTTTGTTTTGAGAGACCTCCAGTGTTGGCGAAAACACATACTTCCAAAGTTCGCGACCAACTGTTCCATTTTGTGCAGCGAAGAAAATTGTGTTTTTAATTTTCAACATCTCAGAAGGGAAGCTAGAATTTTCTCCTAAAAAGACATCAGCAAGAAACCGAGTTCCGGCTTCAGTTCCATTACTAATCCAAAATTCGTTTCCGTGTGTGTCATCATATTGATTGAGACACGCTTCGCCTTCTATTATCTCTTGTACATTATAGGTAGACTTATAGTTAATAGGATTCTGATCCCGGATCTTAACTGTTCCGTCAACAGTTCCATTGGTAGTGAATAAATCATTATCGTAAGAAAAATAAGCGATGTTATCTTTCACCATTATGTCGCCCAGATAGTCGTTGAAAAAAACCTCTGTATTGGTTCCATCGGTTGATCTGTATTGGATAAGTCCATTACCTCCAATGTCTTCAGTATATGTTCTAAAGAGCATTCTGTCATTAACACTTCCTATTAAATCAGGATGCGACCACGTTGGCCCAGGCACGACTTCAAGAAAAAGTTCGGTTCCTTGTTCAGTACCGTCTGTTTTCCAAAGCTCGTTTCCATGCTCTGCATCGGTGGCGTTAAAATAAAGGATGCCTTTATGTTCTAGAAAATGATAGTCACCCGGATAAGATCCTTCTGGTCCTGGCACTAGATCTTTAAGCAAGGTCGTTCCTTCAGTGGTACCGTCACTTTGCCAAAGTTCATATCCATGCGTACCATCATCAGCAGTAAATAAAAGTTTATTCTTGTAGACAGTAAAAGTTCGAATATTGGTGGATGTTGGTCCGGGAATGATGTCTTTCAAAAGTACTGTTCCCTCCGTGGTACCATCGGACGTCCAAAACTCATAACCATGTTCGTTATCGTAGCAATACAGAAAAAGCGTATTTTCTGTTGCGATGATTGAGTTTACATCGATCACCTTTATCAATGTAGTCCCATCTGTTGTTCCATCTGTTTTCCAAAGCTCCAAACCTCCCGCCACAATTTGACGAGTGAAGTATAAGTTCCCTTTAAACTCTACAAGCTTTCTATCATAGATGTTCAATTCGGGCCCAAGATTTACTGTACCTGCTTGTGTTCCGTCAGTTTTCCATAAATGCAAAAGGTTTATGGCGCTGTCTTTTGCGAGAAAGAAAAGCTGATCCTTAAATGATTTAAAGTAATGGGGATCTGAAGAAGAGTTCTTAAAAGTATTTTTAACTATCCTCGTTGATTGGAGACTGTTTTTCGAAGTCCATAATTCAGAATCGTTGTAATCTGGAAAACTATTAGTTAGGCCTCTATAAAATAATCGATCAGAGGATACGGTAAGAAAATCAGAGCCATAACCATTTCCTAAATAAGTAAAGGTCTGAGAACTTGACCCTGGTTCCTTAAGCAAAATAGCCTGATTACTACCCCGGCCTAAAATGGAGTAGTAATTGTTACCAAATTTTGTGAACAATAGAATGCCAGGTAAAAATGCGTTACCGAAAGGAGGGAATGAAAAGACAGCTCCTTGATCAATAAGAAAATCTTCAAAAAGACCAGAGATTGAATTAAACTTATCAATTTTATTTACTTGTAAAGTTGAGGTAAAAAAAGGATCGTTACTTACCATGGATCGATCTTCGTAGCTATAAAGGAAGAAAAGCTCGTTGTCAACAACTAGTGATCGAACCGAGGAATACTCAACAAATGAGTAGAAAGGAAGTGACATGACAATTGAAGTTCCTGCGAGTGTGCCATTCGATTGATACAATGTGGGAGATGTGCCAGGGTCGCCACCCATTAAATAAAGAATTCCATTCAAATACGATTCAGGCGTATAACGCCCTTCTAAAAAGAATTGCGTTCCAGCATCAGTGCCATTGCTTTTCCAAACCTTAGCCCATGTAGAAAAATAGAATTCCTGATCGGTACCAATAAAATGGTCAGGGTAAGAGCCGATCTCTCCGGGAGTAATATCTTTAATTAATACTGTTCCTTCTGGTGTTCCGTCAGACATCCATGGCTCTCTACCTGTGGCACCATCCTCCGCGGAGAAAAATACTTTGTTTCCAATTGGCTTTAACGGGCCGAATAAAGCTTGATCTTCACCCGGAAAAATGTCCTTAACGAGTAGGGTGCCAGAAGCGGTACCATCTGTTTTCCATAACTCGCGGCCAGAACCGCCATCATTTGCCTCAAAAAAAACCTGTTGACCGGCCTTCACTATGGAAGAGGGATTAGAACTCATGCTTCCTGGAAAAATATCCTTCACCATGTGTGTTCCAAGAGTTGTTCCATCACTTATCCAAAGTTCATAGCCGTGTTCACCATCAGTGGCTGCAAAGAGCACTTTGTTGTCAATAGTAATGAGATACTGATTGTGATAAGAAGGTAGTCCATCTATATAGCCAAAAGGGTTTCCGGGATTTGAGTCTCCTTTTGGATTTATATCTTTTACAAGAACAGTTGAATTTCCAACACCATTGCTCCACCACAGCTCCCGTCCAAGTTCGGAATCACTCCCTGCATAAATGACGCCTCCATTCAACGGAGTGATTACTTCTGGGTAGGCGGAATAACTACTATCGGCTTCTACATTTATATCCTTTACGAGAGATAACTGTGCGGTTGCCCGATTAGAGAAAACAACAAAACACTCTAGTAATACAATAAAACGGATGATGAGTTTTTTGCTAAGGAAAGTGTGCATGCGAAAGATTTAGAAGTTCTAAAAATAACAAAGCTTTTCATCTTCGATAAAAAAGTTTTGAGCCGATGTTTAAACTCTAATTGATTATGTATAGCTCACAGGCAAACGTACGTGACTCGAAAAGATGACTCGTTAATTATCAGGCAGTATTTTTCTGATCATATCAGCAGCTTTTTCTGCAATCATAATCGTTGGTGCATTGGTATTGCCACTGGAAATGGTAGGCATTACAGAGGCATCTGCCACACGAAGTTTTCCAATACCCAGAACGCGTAACTGAGGATCAACAACAGCTAGTTCATCAATTCCCATTTTGCACGTGCCCACAGGATGATAAACACATTCAGCACTACGTTGAATGTGATCCAACAAATCATCATCACTGTTTCGTTTTGCCGGACAATGTGTGCGCAGTCGATATTCGCTAAAAGCATTTGCTTCTAATACATCCAATGCAATACGAGCAGCGCGTACCATTATGTTTCTATCTTCTTCTTCGGATAAATATTTTGGATCGATAACAGGGGCTTTCATTGGATCAGTAGATGCAATACCAACAACACCTCTGCTTTTTGGTCTTATTTGAGTTGGCAATATGGTGTAGCCATCACTGTGTGGAAAAGAACTGAGGTCGAAGATGTTTGTACTATAATCATCACCCGAATGGGTTGGGGTAAATTGAAACTGAATATCGGGGCGATCTAATTCAGGAGAAGATTTTAAAAAGGCATTGGCTTCTAACGGCCCAACGGTGAGTGGTCCTTTTTTGAAAAGCAGATACCGAAGGATCTCAATCATCTGTCGGTGCAGAGGAATGAAATGATTGTTACTGATTGGTTTTTTGCACAAACTACTGACTGGAAAGAAAAGATGATCCTGCAGATTTTTTCCAACACCTTCCAATTCTTTTTTAATCGGAATCCCAACTCGTTTTAATTCTTCAGCCGAACCAATCCCTGATAACATGAGCAACTGCGGTGAAGCAAACGCACCAGCAGAAAGAATGACTTCCTTTTTCGCGAAAGCTTGTTGAATGGATTTTCTTTTGCCAGAAAATTCAACACCTTTTGCTTCATCGTTCTCGATCATTATTTTTCGCGAATGAGCGCCCTTTATTATTGTGAGATTTTTTCGAGATAAGACGGGAACCAGAAACGCTTGTGCCGTACTCATGCGCTTAGCATCTTTCATGGTGTATTGAAGATGGCCCACGCCTTCTTGCTTCAATCCATTAAAGTCTTCATTGTGGGGAATGCCTTTTTCAATGCATGATTGAATGAACGCTTCACCAATGGGATTATGATACCAATACGATTGCGTTACATTCTGCTCGCCACCCCTCGCGTGAAATTCATCTTTATACTGCTCGTTATGCTCCGATTTTTTAAAATAAGGTAACACATCATCATAACCCCAGCCAACGTTACCCAACGATGCCCAATGATTATAATCTTCTTTGTGCCCTCGCACATAAGCCATGGCATTTGTTGAACTGCAGCCACCCAATACCTTTCCGCGAGGATGATAAATTTTTCTGTTCTGTAAAAAAGGCTGCGGCACCGTGTAATGATTATTCCAATCCACATTACTGTGATGCAGTTTCATATAACCACCAGGAATATGAATTTCCATTTTTGTGTCGCGACCACCGGCTTCTAAAAGCAATACCGTTGTTGAAGAATCTTCACTCAACCGATTCGCCAGTACGCAACCTGCACTTCCCGCCCCGATGATAATGTAATCGAATGTCATATTCTTTGTTCCTTAGAAAGATAAGAAATGAAGTCAGTGCAAATCAAGAGCTTTTACAATCCATGTGATTTAATTTTGCTTGATAACAAGACATAAAAAAAGGGACACCCGAGGCGTCCCTTTTCAATTTAAAACCAAAAGCTTTTATTTCAATACGTTGTATGTTAAACCACCGGTGTAAAGACCGGCAGTTTGATCGGCTGCATAAAATTCCCTTGAGCTTGAAGCGAAGAGGTTACGAGCATTAGCAAACACATTGAGGTTTTTCACTATTTCGTAAGACACCTTAGCGTTCATCATGAACTTGCCTTTGATCTGACCGTTGGCATACTGTGGCTCTAGTTGCGCTCCAGTTTGAGAATTATACTGGGACTTATCATATTGATTTTGGTTGCTAAAGTAATATCCACTCAAGTTGATATTAAATTTAGCGATTGGTCTGTAGTTGAAGTAAAAACCACCGTATGATCCGGGTGTATAGCCGTGTTTACTATCGCTATATGAAACTGGAATAATTGTTGGATCAAAGTAACTTGAAGCTAAATCTTTAGTTTCAGTTTTTTGTAGTGTTATGAATGGCTTGAATTGCAATTTTTCACTTGCAACAAAATTGACAGAAATTGTTGTTCCAATCTGCGTTGCTTTAGTTGGCACATTTGAAAACTGTTGATAGAAGTTTATGCCATCATTAGTCTTTGTAATAATTGCCGTCAGGTTTTCAGCTTGTTGTTGAAAAACATCAATATCCAATTGCAGTTTGCTGCTAAGTTGGGCACGATACCCCAGCTCAATCATGTTAAGTGTAAGCAGATTTAAATTAGTATTGCCAATTTGCAGATCACCTGTTAAGACACTGCTAATGTTAACAAAGTTATATCCTACAAATGAACCACTGTTTGATCTTGTGACTGCAATACGAACAAGATTTTTAGAATTGAATTTATAAGTAGACGCCAATTCATAAGCAAGATATGCATCATCTGGATCGGAAAACTTATCAACGCGCAGTCCACCTAACACACGAAGCTTTTCAGTAAAATTGAGATCGGCACGTAGGTATGCAGCAAGAGTGGTGATGGTATTTTTAGCATTAAATAATCCTATTGTTCCTTGTGGGGTAGAAAAGTCAGTATAACCACGGTCATCAAATGTAACGGTCTGATAACTTACACCTGGTGTTATGGTGTACTTTTCGCCAAGTTTAATATCATAGTCGGCAACGATATCCGATACATCAAAATCATATTCAGCATATGGAACATTTGCTTTAAGATCAATATTGTGCCCTTTGAGATAAGAGGTGCGAAAGTTTAAACCAAACGCTTTTGCATTTAAATTAACGGAAGTGTTTTGTGTTTCTCCATCATTCAGTGGATTCGAAATCCATATTTTTTGAAACTCGGCCTCCTGATGAGCAATTGATAAATCGAATGAAATATTTTCTGAAGCTTTATAGTTCAAGAATCCATTTACTCCCCACTTACTAAGTGACCGCGATGGGTCAGGAAGTCGGATGGCACGTACTGAATCATTGGTGATGTATTCATTGGCGCTAACATATAAGCCAGTGCTTTCCTGATAATATTTGCTATCTACTCTGTTTCTGTCTTGAAAATTTCCGGAGACAATAGCACTGAATTTACCAAAGCGTTTTCCAACACTTGCATTGGCAATGGTTGTACCAAGAGTTCCCGCTTGAACATTTGCATTTACTAACGTTTCAGATTCGTTCAAACGTTTGGTGATAATGTTAATGACCCCTGTTACCGCGTTAGGACCAAACAATGGTGATGAAGGACCACGCACAATTTCAATTCGTTCAACGTCATTTAGGTCAATAGACAATGATTCCCAAAATGTTCCACCTAAACCATGATTGAAAACGGGACGATTATCAATCATTACCAATGTATACGAATTGGTTTTTGAAAAAGCGCCTTCATTCGTTCGGGTTAAATTCTCCATACCACGAATGTGGATGTCATACATGCCATTCGCTTGTTCGCGAACAATTACGCCAGGTGCTAAGCGCAAAGCTTCCATTATACTTGTAGAACCAGCTTTGTCAATGTCTGAACGGGTGATAGTATAACTTGATAATGGTGCGTCAAACAACGTTTCTTCTTTTTTTGATGCGGAGCTAATCGGTGTATTCATCAACTCCTCAAGCGAGAGCACATACAAGTCGTCCTCTGGCTTTACTTCTGTATCCTGCGAAAAGGATGGTGTGACTATGCTGAGCAGACCCAGACATAGTGCGTAGTAAATTTTCTTTTTCATAAAGGTGTTTTTTTGTAGGACAAAATTTGCCTTTAAGAAGAGATTAATTCACCGAAATGCTTGTTAAAACTTACACTCATGATGAAACTATAGATCGTTTCTACAACTTGGGTGACCTATTTTGGGTCAGAAAGCAGCTGAAAAAACTGAAAATGTATGTTGGAGATAGTTTAAACATGGATTAACATATCGGGAAGGAACTCTTCTCTGATTTATCCTTCTCGCAGATAGCCTGTATTAAGTGTACTTCAACACATCATTTTTAATGTGAAAAGTATACTTCCATTAATGTTTGCCTGAAATAGCACGTACGACTATCAAAAAAGAATTATACAAACACGTGTAAGCCTGCATGATAGGAGAAAAACAGATAAAGAATAAGCGATTTCAGAAGTTTCGAAATTTCCTATTGACTAAAGAATGGGTGTAGGAGATTTTGTATCAATAACTAGTTATACACAAACTTTCCTTTCGTACTCACAACGGTAACTTGCTTCGTGGCGGAAGCTTCTACTCGCCCAATGATTTTTGCGTCAACATTGAATTGTTGGGAAAGGGAGATGATTTCCTTCGCGTGTCTCTCATTTACATAGAGCTCCATGCGATGTCCCATGTTGAAGACTTTATACATCTCTTTCCACTCGGTTCCACTTTGTTCCTGGATCAAATCAAAGAGAGGAGGTATGTCAAAGAGATTGTCTTTGATGATATGGAGGTTGTCAATAAAGTGCATCACTTTGGTTTGTGCACCACCACTGCAATGAACCATGCCATGTATTTCACTACGCATGTTTTTTAACAGACTAACGATAATAGGAGCATAGGTGCGTGTTGGTGAAAGCACGAGCTTGCCAACGTTTAAATCTGCTCCGGCAATAGTGTCACTCACTTTATATTTTCCGGAATACACAAGATCTGCCGGAACGTCTTTGTCAAACGACTCTGGATACTTTGAAGCGTACTCTTTATGAAACACATCATGACGCGCTGAAGTCAATCCATTGCTGCCCATACCACCATTGTATTCATCTTCATAAGAAGCTTTTCCATACGATGCTAAGCCAACAATAACATCACCCGCTTGTATGCGACTGTTATCAATCACATCACTGCGTTTCATCCGGCAAACTACGGTGCTGTCAACAGCAATAGTGCGTACTAAATCACCAAGGTCTGCAGTCTCGCCACCGGTGCTTATAATATTAAGTCCGTGATGACGAAGCATTGCCAACACCTCTTCTGTTCCATTGATAATAGCGGAGATCACTTCACCCGGCACCCGGTTTTTATTTCGGCCAATGGTGGAGGATAATAAAATGTTTTCGGTTGCTCCTACACACAAAAGATCATCAATGTTCATGATGATGGCATCTTGCGCAATACCTTTCCACACTGAAAGATCACCCGTCTCTTTCCAATATATGTAGGCAAGGGATGATTTCGTTCCGGCACCATCGGCATGCATTACCGTGCAATAATCTGAATCGTTACCTAAATAATCTGGCACAATTTTGCAGAAGGCTTTCGGGAACAAACCTTTGTCGAGTTTGCTGATAGCCTGATGAACATCTTCTTTGGATGCGGAAACTCCGCGTTGGGCGTAGCGATCAGAATTCAATGGTTGCGGACGATTTTTCGTTGGGCAAAGGTGGGAATTTCTAATTGAAAACAGAAGATAATGTAAACCGCAGTGGCGCGGAGACGCAAAGAAAGGCAAAGGATTTTGGCCATTATTAAAAATTCTCCGTGTATCAACTCTGCGTCTCCGCGCCTCTGCGGTTTAAAGGGATTGGGAAGCCGCACAAATAATCGTTCCTCGTAAATCATATGCTATACATTAAATTTGTTCTATGAAAATACTTCTGGCCTGTTTGCTTTCTCTTGTTTTCTTCCACCCCCTTCATGTAACCGTGACAGAAATTGAATTTGACGAGAAGGAAAAGCGTTTGGAGATTATGATGCGCGTTTTTGCTGATGATCTGGAAACAACCCTGCGCAAGCAATTCAACCAACCTGAGCTGGACATCATTCATCCGAAAGGTCTTACGGTAGACCAGATGATGACTGAATATCTGAAAAATCATCTCAAGATTTCATTAGAAGGCAAACCTCAGAAGGTAACATACCTCGGTCATGAGATCGAGGGTGAAGTCTTCATTTTTTTTATAGAGGTAAGCAATGTGAAGAAACTGAAAACCATTTCGGTTTCGAATGATATCCTGATGGAGATACATAACGACCAATCAAACCTAGTGCATGTTACGGTTCGGGGTACCGTGCGCAGTCTTCGACTTACTGCTGAAAAATCATCTGATAAACTGATATTCGAAAGTAAATAGGAAAAGTAGAACGAGCACCGTCATTGCGAGAAAGCTTTTCAGCCTAAGCTGAAAAATGCTGACGAAGCAATCCCCTCCCTATGAAATACACACGAACGAGACCTTATTGCAACGAACGCAATTAGGTGTACACCTGTCTCCACTATAGCACTTCGTAGCGGGGGATTGCTTCGGCAGCATGTCCCGCCTTAGCGCGGGACGCTTCCTCGCAATGACGTGAAGAATTGAAATGACTATAATTTTATACAGCCAACAACGTTTTGGCATCAGGTAAATAATCCGATCTTCGCGTTAAATTTTTCTATGCGTTTTCTTTTAGTACTAGCATTGGCGTCTGTTCTTTTCCTTTCGGGATGTACAAAAGATGAAGAGGCATGTGTTTTTATTCCGGAGACATCGGATATAAAAATGAATGTCGCCATTGAGCAGTTTCAGGATTCTCTTATCAATGTAGAATCAAGAGATGAACTGGTAGCCTTCCTCACGCGTCAGCCGGTTATTCGTGATTACATATTCAGAAGATCAGAGTTTCCCGATGATTCTGTTTTTATTAACGAACTCTACAATCGTTTCAACAATCCTCATCTTGATACCTTGCTTCAGCAAACAAAACAAGTCTTTGGTGATTTGTCTTCTCTGCGAAGTGAATTTGAACAGGCCTTCAAAAACATTGCGCATTATTATCCAGGATTTTATCCACCCAAAATTCAAACCGTAGTCTCCGGACTTTTGGGTAATGATATGTTGGTAAGTGATAGTCTTATTATTATAAGTCTCGACTTTTATTTAGGTAAAGAAGGAAAATACAGACCGAAAGTGTATGATTACTTGATGCGCAAGTACGATCCAAATGATATTGTTCCATCGTGCATGTTGATCTATGGCATCAGTGATCGCTTCAACAAAACCAATCCATCCGACAAAACTGTGCTAGCTGACATGGTAGCGTATGGCAAATCATTTTACTTCGCCAAGCACATGTTGCCCTGCGTGCCCGACAGTGTTTTGATTTGGTACACACCCGAAGAAATAAAAGGCTCAAGGAAAAACGAAGATTTAATTTGGGCGCGTTTCATTGAAGATCAGGTTTTGTTCTCGACCAGTCAGGAGTTGAAAAGAGATTATCTTGGTGAACGACCTGTCACCATTCAGGTAGGGGAGAAATGCCCGGGCCGTATCGGACAATGGGTAGGCTGGCGCATCGTAAACCAATATGCTGAAACGCATGGTGCTGTTTCGTTGCCAAAAATTATGGAGTTCGATAACGCGCAAAAGCTTTTCAAAGAATCAAACTATAAGCCACAGAGGAGGTGAGGGTGCAGAAACTTATTTCGTAATACTGGATGAGTTTTGCTTCAGTAATTAAAACCTCCAGGGTTATCGGTTTTCAGTAATCAGTAACCGGTAATTTCTAAGGGAGAATTAATAGTTCCGATTATCCGATTACTGATTACCAATCACCGATCACCGATAACTTTTACCAAAGCCGCTGCAACAGATTCCCCACCTTCACTATCTTTAATCCCCAATTAAAAACCAACCTGAATTATGCGTAAGAAAATTGTAGCCGGCAACTGGAAGATGAACAAGACCTTGGAAGAAGCAAACATTCTGGCTTCTGAAATTATGGGCATGGTAGCCGATGAAGTAAAGGGCGATACTCATGTTATTTTCTGTACACCTTTTCCATACTTAGTGGCAATCAAAAATTTAGTAGGTAGCAATTCTCGTATTTCGATTGGAGCACAAAACTGCAGCGAGTACGAAGCCGGTGCCTACACAGGCGAAACGTCTGCACCCATGTTGAAATCAATCGGAGTACCTTATGTCATTCTAGGACATAGCGAGCGCAGGCAATATTTTGGAGAAGACGGAGCATTGTTAGCGAAGAAAGTAGATGTAGCATTGAAGCACGGATTGGCGCCAATCTTCTGTTGTGGTGAGCCACTCGAAGTTCGCGAAAGCAACGGTCATGAAGCCTTGGTAAAGAAGCAAGTTGAAGAAAGTCTTTTTCATTTAGACGCAACTAGTCTTCAAAAAGTAGTAATTGCTTACGAACCGGTTTGGGCGATAGGTACGGGTAAGACTGCTAGCTCGCAACAAGCACAAGATATGCATGCCGTCATTCGCAAACACCTTGCAGCAAAATACGGACAACCTGTTGCTGATACGATTTCAATTCTCTATGGAGGAAGTGTAAATGCCGCAAACGCAAAAGAACTTTTCTCTTGCCCGGATGTCGATGGCGGATTAGTGGGAGGCGCTTCATTGAAGTCGAGAGAGTTTACGGAGATTATAAAAGGGTTTTAATATTCCACGTCTGGCAGAAATTGCAGATAGACAATAAGAACGATTACTTATGCCCGACTTGATTTTATAATCAAGTCGGGCATTTTAATTTTAAAAGACATCACCAAAATCATTGAGGTGAATTTTAACGCTGAGTAACTTCAAACATTAAAAGAAACTGCAACAACTGTCATTTAGTTTTTTCTTTAAAAGAATCTTCGGTAAGATTAGACTGGAATACTTGCCTATGAGACTTACAATTGGACTCTTTGTATTAATAAGGTTGTCGTGCGTTGCCCAAGATGGGAACACGATTCAAACTGAAATTGACCTGGAAAAAAATGATTCCATTCGAGTTGATCTTCTGCTAAAAGCGGCATGGAATATAAAGTCCTCACAACCGAATCTTTCGCATACTTACATTGATCAGGCCATTGAAATTTCAGAAGGTTCCAGCAACAAAAAGCAACTTGCCAGTGCGTTCTACTACAAGTCCGCGATTTACTACCTCACCTCCAAATATGACAGCGCCCTACTATTAAGTGGAAAGGCAATATTGATTTATGAAGGGCTTCAGGATAGCTATGGCATGGCCAGTATTTATAACCTTCGTGGATTGCTACAGGAAAAAATTGGCGACTACAGTCAGGCTATTAAAAATTACCAACTGTCGTTGAGCTTTGCTGCAAAGACAGACAATCTCTACGGTCAATCCAATCCATTACATAATATAGGATTGATTTATAATAAAACAGAAGACCATGCAGCTTCATTAGATTATTTCGAGAAAGCACTTATCGTTCGCAAACAAATTGGAGATAGTGTCTTAATCGCTCAATCTTTTCAAAGTATAGGTATGGCCCATGGACACCTTGGTGATACCTCGCGCTCCATTGGATATCAAAAAAAAGCAATTGCATTTTTCAAAGCAAAAGAAGATTGGTACGATCTGGCCTTGTGCTATATCAACCTGGGCGATTTATACTCAGGCCTAAAAAAATACGATAGCGCTGAGCTTCTTTTACGAGAATCCATTCGTCTGAATACAGAAATTGATAATCCGGAGGGAAGAGTAAAAGCTCTAATCAATCTTTCATCAATACAATTAGGAAAAAAAGAATTTAATAAGGCATTAACCTTTGCCAATGGAGCAATCACCCTGGCGAAAGAATACAATCTGAGACCGGAATTAAAGTTAGCCTACATTAACCGGTCAGCTTCGTATGAAGGGTTGAAAAATTTTGAAGCAGCATTTCAAACACAACAGGATTTTATCGCACTTTCAGATAGTTTGCTCAATGACGAAAAGGTACAGACCTTAACTCAAATGGAGACACGGTACCAGGTCAAAGAAAAAGAACAACAGATTGCTTTGCAGGAAACTGAACTGGAGAGAAATTATTTTCTAATTGTGGGTTTGAGCATCGTGCTTTCCTTGCTCATCATTATTGTTTTACTGGCGCGAGGTCGTTTTCAACGCAAACAGCAGATTGCGTTGAAAGAAAAGGAAATTGCAGTGAAGGAAGCGTTTATAGATGCGACCATACAATCACAGGAACGTGAGCGCAAACGTTTTGCACAAGATCTACATGATGGCATGGGTCAGCTAATCTCTTCGTTGCGTTTGATGATAAATCAAGTAGATCGAAATCTCTCGTTAGAGGAACGAGTGCTTTTGATGGAACGCTCAGAAAATATTTTGAGTGAAATGCACAAAGAAATTCGCAGCATTGCTTTTAACCTTATGCCTCAAACGCTGATTCAATTTGGTCTTGTACCTGCCTTAAATGAGATGGCACTGCGTGTAAACGAAACAAAAACGGTGCTTGTAACGATAAGCAGTTTCGATATGCCAGATCGATTGCAGGAAGTGCAGGAAATTTCGCTCTACCGCATACTGCAGGAATGGATTTCCAATGTAATGAAACATGCAGATGCCTCTAAAATTGAAGTACAAATTGTTGGTCATGAAGATGAAATTGCCATTACAATTGAAGATAATGGAAAAGGATTTGATCAGAACAAACTTCAGCAAGGCAAAGGCAATGGATGGAAAAATATTCAGTCACGTATTCATCTCATAAAAGGAAGTGTAGAGATAGATTCAAATGCAAATCATCGCGGAACCACACTGTTGATTAAAGTGCCGCAGATGGGTGTACTGAAGGAGCAACAAGACGCAGTTTTAAATACCCAACAGCACGGATAGAAACGGACTGATCAATCTGTTTTATTTACGGTATGATCACGTCCTCTATCTTCCGTATTTTTAGAACAACGAAAGTAAGAGTGTGTATGAAAATATTATTGGTTGATGATCACACCATTTTATCAGATGGTGTGAAAAGTTTGCTGGAACAAGAATCTGATCTTCAGATTGTCGGTCAGGCCAATAGTGCAGAGGCCGCATTGAATTTTCTTAAAACGCAGGAAGTGGATTTGGTGGTTACGGATTTCAGCATGCCGGGCATGGATGGACTTTCGTTGTTAAATACCCTCAAACGAGTATCTCCGGAAATAAAAATTATTTTATTAACCATGCATGATGAACTTCATCTTGTGAAGGAAATATTGAAGGCCGGTGTAAATGGATATGTATTAAAAAAAGATACACGGCTTGATTTACTAAGTGCTATTCGTGATGTGCAACATGGTAAAGTCTACCTGAGCAGCGATATTAATAAATTACTCATCAGCAATCTAAATCATCCGGACGAGGTAAAACTGCTTACTGACCGGGAACGGGAAATAGTAAAGCTCATCGCCAAAGAGTATACGAATAAAGATATTGCTGAAGAACTTTTTATCAGCGAACGTACTGTCGAAACGCATCGAAAAAATATCTTTAAAAAAACGGGAACAAACTCTCTGGTGGGCTTGATCAAGTTTGCCTATGCAAACAATCTGATTTAGTCTAACAACGTCAAAAAAAAGAGACTGTCTTTCAACAGCCTCTCTTCCCATCAAGCCAAAAAATTATTTTGAAGAAAGATCCATCTTCCCAAGATATATGTAGTTGTCGTTCTTACTAAAAACGCCCAAGCTCATGCGGTCCTCACCGATAATCAATAATTTACTGCCATCACCAAAAGGGACGTAGCGAATGTCACTGCGTAAGAAAAAATCCTTCTTGCCCTTAGCTCCATCACCCACAGTAGAAATTTCATCCATTACATTATTTTGTAAATCGATCCTTCCAATCAAAAGTTGTTCGCGTGGCGTCCATGTTGTTGTTTTTTCATTTAGAAAATAATAGCTCACACTTGATTTATCAACTTTGGTAACAAGTCCGGTCATCCAATACGCAGACTTACCATCCTCACTTAGAAATATTTCAGATGATGAGGGTCTTGTGGATGGCGAACTAACCGGATCCGTTGTGTTATAAATTCCACCTTTTGCAGGGGTATCAATACTGTATACCTTTTTAAGATCTCCACCGGTGTTAAAATGGAAAACAATAAAATCTTTAAACACCATGGCTTGACTCGCCATGTTGTACGTAAGCATTTGCGCCATGATCATGGCATCTCCATTAGTAGCAGTTTGAATACCCGTAACCCGCAGCCTTCCTCCATTATATTCTTTTGCTTTCTTCTGGCCTGCAGGAGCTACTGTTTTAGAACCGATCTCACTCAGATCAGGTGCAGAAACGTACTGTACTTTTCCGTTTTTAATACCGACAATCTGAAAATTATCAAATCCCTTTTCTACAGGAGCATAGTTTTTGAAATTGGCGTAGGCATCTTTTGGTTTACCAATTTTAAAACCAGCACCATAAATAGTGGTAACACCATCCTTTTCGTAAATTCCACTGATCATCCACTTGGTCGCTTTGGTTTCGAAATTTATCTTCTCCACAATTTTTCCTTCAGGTGATATTCTTACATAAGTATATTGTGTTGGATTGGGATCTGGATTCTTTACACCCATCATATCGTGTGGAGCAAAGACAACAGCGTAATCTCCATTATACTCTGCGCCTTCTGTTCCCGTAAACCGGCCACTAAAAATCATCCATTGTGGATGGGGGAAATTCAATTCAGTTGTGCTTACAATCTCCAGATTTTTGTTTACGCGAAGCACAGAAAACTCTTCCTGCATCTTACTAGCTTGCTTTGGTCCATATTTAGGTGAAACAAGGGCGAGTAATTCTCCAGTTAAGTCATTGTCAAAATGAGATCGGTAGTAATATTTGTTTCCCTCATCATTTTTAGGTTTTAGCTTATCTGTAGTTTTAACATCGGTGCGATACCCACCGCTAAACCAACTCCAATAATTGGTTATTTCTTTTTGTTTAAATACAAGGTTCCCCATCATCGTTGGTTCAGCTGTTACGCCAATAATTTTTTCAACCTCCTCATTACGAAATTTAAACCACTTGTATTTAGCTTTTACATCTTTTGCATAATCGAACTCTTCCTTTTCAGAAGTTTTAAAGTTCAAATCATAATCGAACACATATTTTTCGACTTTAATTTTTTTTGACTTTAGTGCCGTTACAAAAGAAAGCTTGATTTCTTTGGTCGCTTCATCGATATCGACATTCCCCAAATAACCTTGTTCAGCTTTGTTGGAAATTTGATGAGCCACTTCGTTTTGCATATAGCTTATCTGCGCGTGACTGAGGTTGATCGATAAAAGAATCACTCCGAGAAAGAGCAATGTCTGCGGATTGAATAGAGAGATTTTTTTGACTTTCATGGCTTTAGATTTGTTTTTATAAATGTAGAGGCTGCCATTTCCTCTTAACATACCACGAACAGTGCATATTGATATACCCACCAGCACGGATAAAAGCGTGGACCATTTTAATGCAAAACTTCATCGAGTCCTTACACAATTAAACTAACCTGTCTTCTAATTACATTGGATGCATTATCTTCGAGCATGAATCGCATCGATCGACTTACCGCTATTCTTATTCACCTGCAAACCAAACGCGTGGTGAAGGCAGATGAAATTGCGAAGCGTTTTGAAATCAGTCTTCGCACGGTTTATCGTGATGTGAAATCTTTGATGGAAGCCGGAGTTCCGGTAGGGTCGGAAGCGGGCAAGGGATATTTTATTGTTGATGGATATCATCTGCCACCGGTTATGTTCACGCAAGATGAAGCCAGTGCAATGATGTTAGCCGGAAAGCTTGTTGATAAAATGGCTGATAAATCCGTTCGTGCTGCGTTTGATTCTGCGCTGCATAAAATTAAAGCCGTGCTCAGTGAAGTTGAAAAAGATCATTTGGAAAATCTCGATCCGCATATAGAAGTTTTTTTGCGATCACGATATGAGCATCGCGATGAAAAAGATTTTCCGGATCACTTCCTAACAGAGATTCAACGCGCCATTGGCAAACGCCAGGTTTTAAAAATTGATTACAGTGATGCAGAGGAGGAAATAACACAACGCTGTGTTGAGCCCATGGGAATGTTTTACTATAGCATGACCTGGCATCTCATTGGTTGGTGTAGGCTTCGCAATGGCTATCGAAATTTTCGAGCCGATCGCATCATGGCACTGACGAATACACAAGAAGTTTACGAAGCCCGTAGCGAAACTTCACTTCAGGAATATTTCAACTCTGTTTTTCAGACGAATCAAAATCTCACACGCGCTTTCATTACGTTTGATAAATCAGCTATTCGCAGCAGGTCATTGTATGGTTGTGTTTCACAGGAAGACTTAGGCGATCGCATTCGTGCTGAGTTTATGATTGATAGCATTGACTACATGGCAAACTGGCTTTTGATGTTTGGCGCGAAAGTTACAGTAGAAAGTCCGGAGGAATTGAAATTGAAACTGGCTGAGATTACTGAAAATCTATACAACCATTATTCTAAAATGGCTCTCGATCAGACAATATCCGTGTCAAAGTAATTCTTTACAATCGTCCGTAGTTTAGAAGGTTTTGCTCCGGAGGAGCATCGTGTTTATAGCAATATCATTAATCTTTTTACCGAGGCTCCAGCGGAGCCACCTGACAGCATTTTTAAAACAGTAATTCAAAAATCCACCACCTCTCGAAATAATAGGTGGCTCCGGTGGAGCCAGTTCTTTTAGCTTTGTTATTTCTATAAACACGATGCTCCTCTGAAGCAAATTTCATCGGTGGTGTGTTATTGCAGTGACTGCTGACATAGGGTTGTCACTCCTTTCGAAAATATTTTAAAAATAGTTTTTACTACTGCCATAGGGCTGTCATAGTGTACTCGTTACTTAGCATAAAATTAAAACACTATGGAACCCCAACTTAAAGAAGTAAAACCAATCAACTTTTTGTTTTATCGCGCTGAAACAAAAGTGAGTGAGTTAGCGCAATTCATTCCCATCGCGAAGGATCTTTTTAAGGAAGCCGTCCGTCTTGATCTGCATGTGGCAGGTCCTGTGCACTGGCATTATTTCGGATTCACTGGTGATGAAACAAAATCGTTTATCCTCGAAGTTGCTTTACCTGTAGCACAAATAGTGAATGAATACGATGGCAAGTTTCATTTCAAACGTACTGACAATTATAAATGTGTAAGCCTCATTCATGAAGGCGGATGGGATTCCATCCCTCAGAGTTATGGCAAGATTATGCAGTTCGTTGCCGAGAATGGATTACAACCGCTCGGAACAAATCGTGAACTCTATATTAATGTGGACTTTGCATTCCCCGAAGCAAATGTTACTCAAATTCAACTTGGCGTTAATTAAACTTTCTCAGCAAAGGTGGTTACTGCTTTTAGCAGGTGTGTTGGTTGCCATCATCGCATGGTTTTCAATTTTATATTTTTAAAATGGAAGTTCTGGTTTTCAAAACATCGGTAGAAAGTAAAGAAGGTATTCTGCGATTGAAACCTTCGCTCGATGCTCTTGCAGGCAACGGACAATGGAATTTTGCCTTAGATGATTGCGATAAAATATTGCGAATTAAATCGCAAAGCATTCACCCGACCATGGCACAAAAGCTTCTGCAGGAATGCGGGTTTTCGTGTTCAGAGTTGGAGGATTGAATGATCACGTCATTGCGAGGAAGCTTTCCTGCCTCAAGCAGGAAAATGCTGACGAAGCAATCCCCAAGCTATGAAATGTGCACGTTGTAGTCAGGGAATTGCTTGACTCAATCGCACATGCCCGCGCTTCAGTTCGCAATGACGGAACTTTTGAAGGACCACATTTAGTAAAACCTAAGCAACACTAAAAAATGAAACAAGACATAATATGTAAAGTATCGTTGCAAATCAACGCACCAAAATCCAGAGTTTGGGATGCGCTTATTAATCCAGAAAAAATTGCCAAGTACTTCTTTGGCACCAAGGCTACCTCGGATTGGAAAGTAGGGAGCTCGCTTACATTTAGTGGTGAGTGGGATGGTAAACCGTATGAAGACAAAGGGACGATACTTCAAATGGAGAAAGAGAAAATCTTCAAGTATGACTATTGGAGTAATTTTTCAGGGCAACCCGATGTACCTGAAAATTATCAGACCATTACCTATGATCTTAAAGAAGAGGGAGCGAATACAATCTTCACCGTAACACAAGTGAACTGTAAGACTGAAGAAGCACGGGAGCATTCTGAAAAGAACTGGAACATGTTATTGGGATCAATGAAGGAAATGTTGGAGAAAGGACAAATTTGAGTTCGCTCGATATCGAACATGTTTGATTAATTTTGAACAGGAACAATTTTCATAATACTGCATTCTAAATCAAAATCAATGAAATTCCTGTGGCATGAATATCGTAAGAGAGGGGCTTACAAACCTCTCCTATGATACGAAGCTATTTTAAAATCGCCCTCCGATCACTGATCCGAAATAAGGCATTCACTTTTATCAATGTGCTCGGCCTTGTGTTAGGGATTTCGTTTAGCACCATGCTTTACACGTATGTCAGCAATGAATTATCATATGATTCATTTCACAGAAAATCAGACCGCACCTATAGAATCCTTACTCTTGATAAATCTGCTCCGGATAACATTCGCACCTACGGTTTAACCGTATCACCTTTTGGTCCTGAATTAGTAAGCTCGTTTCCCGAAGTTGAAGAGATGACTCGCCTTCATCGGTTTTCAGGTCAGGTAATTGTAGAAATAGGTGATGCGAAGTATAATGAGCGAAACTGGTTCACGACAACGGATAATAATTTCTTTCATGTCTTCGATTTTGATTTTGTAGCGGGAGATAAATCAACCGCGCTTAGTCAACCGTTTTCAGTGGTGCTTCCCGAGTACATGGCAAAAAAATACTTTGGTGAGGAAAGCGCTCTCGGGAAAACAATGAATTTGCAGGAGATTGGAGTCGTTAAAGTAACAGGAGTTATCAAAGATCTTCCGGAGAACTCCCATCTTCAATTTGACTTGCTGTTTTCTAATATCCTTACAGATGAGGATTGGAATACATATCTAAATGACTGGCAAGACTTTGGTGCCTATACCTATATTGTGTTGCACGAAGGAAAATCAATTCACGAGGTTGAAGCAAAGATGCCCGCGTTTATGAAGAAACATTGGGGACCTGATGCGGAAGTTCAGTCTACCGCTTTTCAACCCATTCAGGATATTTACTTACACTCTACAGACATTCAAGCAGGAGTAGAACAGGAGCACGGTCAACTTTCGTACGTGTACATCTTCTCCAGCATGGCAATTTTCTTATTAGTTATTGCTGCGATTAACTACATCAATTTAACTACATCAAAAGCATCGTCACGCTCAAAGGAAATAGGCATTCGGAAAGTAGCAGGTGCTATTAAAACACAACTCATCTTTCAATTTCTAACAGAAGCTTTTGTCATCACGTTAGTATCGATGCTCCTTGCAATTGTTATGATGGATTTGTGTTTCCCATTTTTCAATTCAATAACCGGAAAACATTTTGATCTTTCACTTGATACCCTTGGCCAATTTATGCCAGCACTTCTGCTCATCACATTAATAATTGGTGTGATTGCCGGAAGTTATCCGGCCTTCTACTTATCGAAGCTAAAACCAGTTGCCACATTAAAAGGTCAAGCGGTATTTACTAAGAACAGATTTAATCTTCGAACTGCGCTGGTTGTACTTCAATTTACCATCACCATTGTGCTGATTGTTTCCACGTTGGTAATTGCCAATCAAATCAATTTCATTCAAACAAAAGATATTGGTTTCAATAAAGATCAAATGATGATCATCGATATTAATAGTGGTATTGTGCGCAACCAGTTTGAAGCAATGAAGAATGAATTTTCAAAACTTGCTGGTGTTCAACATGTAGCCGTTTCTTCCCGAGTACCAGGTGAATGGAAAAATATTCGTCAAGTATATGTTCGAAACACAACAGATGCAAAAACGGATTCACTTCAAACTTACTTTATGGGCTTTGATGAGGACATGTTAAAAACGTATCAACTTCAATTGGCTGCGGGTAATTTTTTCTCAGGAAGTAATGAAGCGGATTCAATGAATGTGTTGCTTAATGCTTCTGCAGCAGAAGCGATGAATTTAAAAAATCCGGTAGGGACTATTCTTCACATCAATACACGAGGTGGCGAATGGAATCCTCAGGTGATTGGTGTTATTCAGGATTTTAACTTTCAATCATTACATCAAAAAATTGCTCCGATCATTATGGGGTATCGCAACAATCCGATTCAATCCATCGATTACTTTTCAATTAAAGTATCGGGTGATGCACAGTCGCTGATTGAAGGAGCAACGAAAGTTCATGCAAAGTTTGATCCGGAGACTCCCATTGAATATCATTTTCTCTCTGAGCAATTGAACAATTTTTATGTGTCGGAGAAGAAGGCAGGAATGATTTTTCAAATGGCTGGTGGACTGAGCATTCTTGTAGCCTGCTTAGGACTTTTAGGACTGGCCAATTATCATGTAGAACGTAAAACCAAAGAACTTGGAATCCGAAAAATACTAGGAGCGGGTTCTTTGAATTTATTTTTGATGGTTTCTCTTTCGTTCACAAGACAAGTGGTATTAGCATTCGTGTTGGCATGTCCTGTGGCCTGGTATGTAATGAAAGAATGGTTGAATGCTTTTGAATATCAAATTCCGTTGAATGCCGGAGTGTTTATTCTTGCGGGGACAATCGTATTACTCTTAGCGCTTCTAACCGTAAGTTATCAATCAATAAAAGCTGCGATGTTTAATCCGATTGATTCACTTAAGAACGAATAAGTATTTTATTAGCGGAGAAGGAGTTTTACCTTCTCCCTCTACTAAAATTCTTTCTTGGAGGTCCACTGCTTTTTCGTTTTGCACGCGGATCGTAAACAGGTCCTTCACCAAGTGTTTCTGGCAAGGGTAGTTTTGGAATTTCATTTCCAATTAATGTTTCGATGCTTAGAAATTTGCCCTGATCTTTTTCATTGATAAAGGTAATGGCGGTGCCTGTAGTTTCAGCACGTGCCGTACGTCCTACGCGGTGAACATAATCTTCCGGATCTGGAGGCACATCATAGTTTATTACCATGCTGATACCTTCTACATCAATACCGCGTGAGAGCACATCGGTACCAATCAACATGTTTACTTGTTTATTTTTGAAAGCGCGCAAAAGGGTTTCGCGTGCGGGCTGATCGAGATCAGAATGGAAGGCCTGTGCTTTTAATCCGGCACGTTGAAAATCAGTATCGAGCTTCTTCACCATTTCTTTGGTGGAGGCAAATACAATGACACTATTCCAATCATGCGTTTTTAATACATGTTTAATGAGTGCAGGCTTTTGTGTGTCATAAACAGAATACGCTTGTTGTAAAATACCTGCTGCAGGTTTGGAGATGGAGAGCGTTACTTCTTCGGGTTGATTTAATATCTTCTTTGCCAGCGCACGAATCTTTGGAGGCATTGTGGCCGAAAACAAAAGTGTTTGTCGGTCCTTCGGCAAGTAGCCAATGATTTTTACGATATCGTCATAAAAGCCCATGTCGAGCATGCGGTCTGCTTCATCAAGCACTAAATGCTCAAGATGATCCAATACTATTTTTCCGGTTGCTAACAAGGCTATTAATCTTCCAGGCGTGGCAATGATAATATCCGCACCGGACTCCAGGGCTTTGCGCTGTTGGTCCCAGGTTGCACCATCACCACCCCCATAAATGGAGATAGAGCTCACACCAATAAAATAACCAAAGCCTTCAATTTGCTGATCAATCTGTTGAGCCAACTCACGCGTAGGTGCAATAATTAATGTATTGAGATGACGCTTTTCAGCATGCATGATGTTATTCAATATCGGCAAGAGATAGGCCGCAGTTTTACCGGTTCCTGTTTGCGCACAGGCAATCAAATCTTTGTTTCGAAGAATGATCGGTATGGCTTCTTGCTGAATGGGCGTTGGGGTTGTGTAACCCATGGACGTTAAGCCCTCCAATAGCTTTTCGTCAAAATTAAAATCGTGGAATGTCAAGCGTTGAATTATTTACTATACTAAAATTGATTTTTGGCTGAGATGTTCAATGGTAACATCAACATGCTGAGAATTACCTTGCAAATTACCGCTTATTACTGAAGAATCAATATCGTGATTTGAATGGAGGCTGGGCATGCTATGAAAAACTAAGAGTACGTCATTGCGAGCCCGCCTCGGGCGAAGCAATCCCCAATGTACGAAGTGCGCATTTCATAGTTTGGGGATTGCTTCGTCAGCATTTTCAACGAAACGTTGAAAGCTTCCTCGCAATGACGCATCCACTTAAAAGCAAAAAGCCTCGTCCCGATAGCTATCGGGACGAGGCTTTTCAATATATTTTCTTTAAAGCTTAAGCAGCTTTCTGAACTCGTTCTATTGTCAGTTCCTTTGTTTTCACAATTTGAATAATGTTCAACTTGTTCAATACTTTAATGACCTGATAAGTCGGGTCAATCTCGTGCCAGCGAATACCACCAAAGTTTGCACGTGCACCATTTTTATGGTGGTTGTTATGATAGCTCTCTCCCATCATCAAGAAATCAACAGGTAAAAAGTTTCTGGATGTATCGCCTACTTCAAAGTTTCTGTAACCATACTTGTGAGCAAACCAATTAATTACGGCACCATGAATTGGACTCATCAGGAACTGCAATGGAAGAAGCAACCATAAGTACCATGCCGTAGCAAATTGCCAGTATACTGCTGTGTAAACTAAACCCCAGAAAATGCGTGAAGGCCATGAGCGGGCAAATTTATCAAACGCCTCCCACTGCGGAACGCCTTCCGTAAAACGTTTTTCTGGAACCAAAATCTTGTTGGCGATATCCGAATAAATCGTTTTGGTTTTCCACATCATTTTGAAGACGGTTTCGTCATACTTTGGTGAATGTGGATCGTTTTCTGTATCCGCGAAAGCGTGGTGCATACGGTGCATTACACCATATCCATACGGACTTAAATAGTTTGGTCCTTGAAAAATCCAAGTGAGAATGTAAAAGACTTTCTCTGTGGTGCTGCTCATCGTGAATGCTTTGTGAGAGGCATATCGATGCAAGAAGAAAGTCTGGAAGAATAGCGACAAATACCAATGCGCTATAAAAAATGTTAAGATTACTGCCATATTTAAATCAAGGTTGTAGGTTTAACTTTATTGAACACCCAGTTTTTAGGCAGGGCATTTTCTGTAAGACAAAGTCGGTCCTGATTTGTGACAAATCAGACAATAAATTTTAAATGTTTTTTTGATTTGGTGTAGAAATGTCCTTTTTGAGCTCTGAGACGAGTTCGGTTGGGTTGCCCAGATGACATGCTTTCTTAAAACTCTCAATGAGAGAGGAGCTGTCAGGCAGTTCGAAATTTATTTTGGAAGTCTCTTCGCTTAATTTCTTCTTGGCGCGACTAAACAATTGACGACAATGATCTTTCTTCTTGTCAAGTGTGTGCTGCAATTCATCGTATTCGTAATCAAAAACCTCTTTTAATACATATACAGCACGTTCCAGTGGTTCCAGCTTGGTCATCAATACCTTAAAAGCCGCTGATAGATTAGCATCCAGATCAAGATGTGCGAGGTTTGTTTCTTTGAAGTTTTTGATCACTTCCGAAACGTTCTCCATGTATTCTTCCTTCTTTTTACGAAGCGAAGAGAGGTGATTAAGACAATTATTGGTAACGGCTTTAATTAAGTAAGCCTTTGTGTTTTCAATCTTATGTTGATCGATGCTAAGCCATTTAATGAAGGTTTCCTGAACGATATCTTCAGCGTCTTCTTTACACCGCACAAGATTATAAGCAATGCTATGAAGCATGGGCTGGTATTGTGATATTGTTTTGGCGTGACTCATTGTTAAAAATCTTAGCAAGATAACACCAAATCCGAAAAATTGATTTGGCGATGTACCATTAATTAAAAACTTTTGAACTACCACACACTTGTTTGGCCGTGAAAGGATTATAGCAAAGAGCACTCTTTTGAACTGAATGCGTTACTTTTGTATTCAGAAAGAATGTGGCGCCAATTCCATTACGATCATGACTTCATCAACTCTCCCCCCCGAAATACGAAGAAAGCCAATCCTAAAACAGGAGATTGCTTTTGCAATTATTCATTTAATGCCTCTTGCCGCTATTTATACAGGCGCAACATTATTTGATTGGATTGTCTGTGCTGTACTATATGTGGTTCGGATGTTTTGGGTTACGGGTGGCTATCACCGTTATTTTGCACATAAGTCTTATAAAACTTCGCGCTGGTTTCAGTTTGTTATTGCTTTCATGGCGCAAACTTCTGCTCAGAAAGGTGCATTATGGTGGGCTGCTCATCATCGTCATCATCATCGTCATAGCGATACGCCAGCTGATCCACATTCAATGAAAATTTATGGATTCTGGTATTCTCACATTGGCTGGATCATCGGTCCTGATTTTAAAGAAACAGATTATAAGGTAATAGGTGATTATGCCAAATATCCTGAACTGGTTTGGTTGAATAAGCACTATCTGGTAGCACCCACATCATTAGCTGTTTTTGTAATGGCTTTGGGAGGAATTGTAAATGGAGGAAGCATCCTTACCATGTTCACGACTGCTGGATTCTCAACCTTGTTTATCGGATTCTTTTTGAGCACCGTGATTTTATATCATGGGACATTCTCAATCAACTCAATCATGCACAAGTTTGGCAAGCAACGATACGAGACCGGAGAAGAATCGAAAAACAGTTTATGGCTTGCCTTACTCACATTAGGTGAAGGCTGGCACAATAACCATCACTACTATGAAACCGCTTCGCGCCAGGGATTCTTCTGGTGGGAGATTGATATTACCTGGTATACACTCAAAGTCCTTTCATGGACAGGTTTGATCTGGGATTTGAAAGGTGTGCCGAATCATATAAAGTTTTCAAAAAACAAAGAACATGCCCGCGAACTAAGACAAGAGTTTGAAGAAGTTCAGAAATCGGCCTAGATTGCGCAAAAATTCAGACTCCTTAGCTCAGCTGGTTAGAGCTACTGACTCTTAATCAGTAGGTCCGGGGTTCGAGTCCCTGAGGGGTCACAGCATTTTTTGTAGAAACTTGCATTTTTAGAAACACTCGCTAAATTTGCACTCCCTTTACAGAAATGCAGAAGGAAAAAGCGGGAGTAGCTCAGTTGGTAGAGCACGACCTTGCCAAGGTCGGGGTCGCGAGTTCGAGTCTCGTTTCCCGCTCAGTAAGAGTTAACACTTAGTAGTTAACCACAAACAAAAAGTGTGAGACTCTAAACTCACACTTTTTTAATTTAGATGAGAACGATCGGCCAAAGATCGTTAACGTTTAAAAGAACAATGCCCGGGTGGTGGAATTGGTAGACACGCAGGACTTAAAATCCTGTGATCGCAAGGTTGTACGGGTTCAAGTCCCGTCCTGGGTACATTAAATTTAAAAGGCGCTGTAACAAGCGCCTTTTTTGATTATTAGAAATTTGGTACGGGTTTTTAATTCATCCTCTATCTGTTAAGCTCCTTAGTTTAATGGTAACTCAATTTATCTTTACTATGCACTAATCAAATTCAATATAATTCTTCCTGTTTCAGTTGTTTGATATGTTTGTTGAGGATGTGTCCTTTCTTCAGGAAACTCCATTGCTACCCAACGTAACTCAATCAATGGATCCAAATATTTAGCTCTGTTTTTTGATTGATTACTAAGATCCATCTGTTCAAATAACTCAGCTCTTTTCATTTTTACTAAGAGTATAGCTAGCATTTCAGCTACTCTGTCGTGAATTTCATTGCTAACAATAGCTATAGCAGGACTACCGGCTTTGTTAATAGCTCCATTACCAACACCATTACTAAAAGCTATTATTTCATCTAAACTACTGAAAACAAGTGCACTAACTCCATTACCAGCTTGGATCCCAACTCTCTGATGTGCACCAAGTGTAACTAATACATAAGTACTATCACCATCTGTATCAAACACAGGATCGGGTGAACCATTAGCAGCCATAGAACCATAAACCCAGATTATGCATTAGAAAAATAGAATGATCTGTCTTTAGTTCTTACGATATCGAACAAACCGTCCAGCCACTTTTGTTTTTCACCGATAGCCGATATGTTTAGGGTAGTTTTCCCGGCATGTTTTGTTATCCAACTTCCTAATGCAAAGCATTTAAACCTTAAGGTGCTTAAAGTGGCTTGAGTCTTACTCTGGAGCACTATTTGCCTGAATAAACTCATTAAGTTATAGCCTATCATAATGGTTCTGAAGGCAGCTTCAGTAGCCCAAAATTTATCCATACAAAAACTATCAAGGCCAAAATCATATTTAAGTTCTTTAATTCGGTTTTCGGCATCCGCGCGGTCTTTATAACTCAACCATATTTGTTCTGCTGGCAAATCAAGATTGGTGACATACAAGCTATAACGGTATCTGCCTACGGGTTCATCAAATAATAAAAGTTTGCCTGTGGCTTTGGTCAGTACCTCTATGTTTTTTCTTACCACTACCATTCTTCTTGGATTTTTCCAGTCGGGCGATTGATAGTCAAACTCTGTTATTTCTATTCCATCTTTTAACTTTGTCCATTCTTTTTTTAATCGTATCTCTTGCTTGATGGTGGGATACATCTTTACTGCGATGATGTAGTTGGTTCGTTTTTCTGTTTCTAAATAGGTTAAGAAACCATGAGCGTAAAAGCCGCTGTCAGCTCGTATCAATCCCACTTTTTTATCTTTTAATATCTCAAAGGTCTCATCTATAAAAGCTTTACAGTTACTCAAAGCCGCAGTGTTGCCTGGGCGAAGCCAAGCATTGGCTACCATTCGGGTTTCAGCTATGAAGGCCATCAACGGATGATGTGAAGCTCTTCCAGGCTTACTGGAATTGTAACCCACTTTACTTCCTTCTTGCTCACCATATCGTGTTACTACTGAACTATCAAAATCGATGGTAATGTTTTTTATTTTCAAATTATCAATGAACCATTTCTGGATCGGTACAAAAACTTCGTTGTTGCGCTTCCAACTAAATTTTTAAAAAAACCGGCTGTAGGTACTTTGTGATGGCGCTTGCTTCCAACCAAATATTTCTTGCAACACTTTGTCATATCGCAAATATGCTGAGTGACTGAAACGACCAGCTCCAATCCATATGCTAGTCCAAAAGCATTCGATGATTTGAATAGGTTCATAGCCACGATTTGATCCCTTCTCTGGAAGATCTAACGTGTTCATAAATTCCTTTATACCAATGCTGTCAAGCATATCCTTCATCAGCTTTATGCCGCCCCAGGCACTAACATTCTTATCGGTAAATGTGACGTGTAGTTCTTTCACCTTTTGGGTTTGGGTTGTTGATTTATAAAGTTAAGCATATCAGCGTCTTACCAATACTTTAACTCCGCTAATGAATAGTTTGGGATAAATGGTTGGCATACCTGTGCCACGACCTTCTGTGAGACGGAGTTCTTTGAGGAAGTCTCCAATGCGTCTGTTCCTATATTCCCGCGCAACTATTCTCCTCTGAGTTTTCAAAATATTGGCAGTTACAGGTGGAACTGGCCCCGGGAAACTTAGTATTTCAATTTTGTCAGGCCATATCTGTACCTCAATAGGTGAACCTAATTCGTAACTCTTATGGTAGACTGCATTGGACAAGGTTTCTTCTATTGCATCATATGGAAAGTTGAAAAAACGCTCAGACTCTGCTTTGTCAGCATGTTTTATTACGTGTTCAGCAATGATGTTTGTTTTGACAAATGAAAGGGCATCTCTTAATTGTCTTTGTAAAGGACCTTTGAAATAGTATTCTTTATACTGCTTTCCCGATCCGTCCTGATGCCAAACTAACTCAATCCAAGATCTAGTAAAGAAGCGTTCTGGTTCTTTTGAAAAGAAAAGAAGACCAACATTAACCGGGCGCACATCTTCAATTGACCCTTTCGCAATTAACATGGAACGGCACAATTCCTCAAAAGACAAAGAAGTACTCTCTGTCAATAGGTCACTTTTAATTTCTTGTAAGTGAGCTTGCATAAGTCCTAAATCTAAGTCTTGGATGGTTGCTTGATTATTCACACGATCATCAAACGGAATACGTGCAGTGAGTTCTTGCAAACGTCTTAATGTTTCTCCTTGAGCAATGATGCTATTCGACCCTACCCGCACATATGATTGACGTTGTTGGGCACCACTGCCCAATGTAGTTGGAGCAGCATAAGGTCGGTTATCACCAGCGGGGCACCAAAGCACTAAGATATGTTGGCCTTGTAGTATGTAGGGTTGTGTGATAGGAAAATAGTTAGGGGAAATCTTATGACCCAATTCGGTAACTTTCTTTTGGATTGCGTCTAATTGATTGTGCTGCAAACCCTCAGGAGGTAGTACAGCTTGTCCTTCATTTTCGGCCACGCCTATTATAATATAACCACCTCCCCAGTTGTGTAAATCGTTAGCAAAAGCACACATAGAATGAATAACATTTTCCGGATTCCAACCCTGTTTAAATTCAAGGCGCTCCCATTCGATGGTACTCCCACTAACTAGTGCTTCTATGTTTATAGGTAAGGCCATTATCTAAATCTTGGTATTACAAGATTAGAAAATTACTGGAGTCCTTCATCAGTTTATGCAAAACATGTTAACTATAGCTTTTAAAATAGATGCAAATAGAAGGGTTTAATCTGTACCGTTTAAGTAGCATTGTTTTTTCTTCATAGTTTTTTAACACAATCAATCTATTAAGAAAAAGCGCTGATGATCTCAGCGCTTTTTGTTTTTAATTTTTCTTTTTCTTCTTCAGCAGGTTCTGTATTTTTTTCGTTGCATCTTCTGCTGCTTTTTTGGTTAGGTCTTCTGAAGGAGTTGTTGCTTTAGTGCTATCGGTTTTTGCTGTATCTTTTTTATTGGTACCCAATAAACCACCTACAATTTTTTCAGCATCAGTTCCTTTTACGGCTTTCTCAATTGCTTTTGTTCCTTCTTCCTTCGCTGCATTGGTTACCGCTTCCTGTGCTTGCTGTTTCTGATCATCCATCAACAACTTGGTGGATGGATTTTTATAGTTTCCTCCAAGGCCAATCGTCACGGGAATTTTAGCATTGGGATCATTCTTTGCACCACTGTATTTAGCCAGGAAACTATTGTACTCAGCACCCAGCTTACCTGCCGGAACATCCATTTTTAATTTATAGTCAAGTGATCCATCCAGACTTGTGCTTCCGGCAATGTTTGTTACGTAATCACCAAACTTTACATCAAATGGTTTTGTAGTCAATTTGCCATCTTTAATGGCAGCATTTAGAAGTACATCTTTTAACGTTACCTGATCTGTGTTATCCAATTTAGTGAGCGAAGTAATGCCCGATACTAACTTTGAATCTTTCAGTGAAGCTTGAGCAATTTTAATAAGCCCTCCTGCATTTACTGTGGCAAGATTTGGCATCATGTTTTGAAGCAACTCACCATTGAGTTTAAAATCGGTAGAATAATTTCCGCTCATCAAGCCAGCTATAGGAGCGTATGATTTAACAATAGAGGAAACATTCGCAGTTTCTTTAATAGAAGCATTTTCAATCTTCAAGCCAAGATCGTATTTCGGATGCGCAAGATCCTTTGTGTTATAGGTTCCACTTACGGAGAACGAACCCCCTAGCATATTAAACTTCAATCCATTTAGGTTAGCTATTCCATCTTTTACAATCACATCGCCTGAGGCATTCGTCATGGTAAGGTCCATAATCTTCACAGTTTTAATGGATGACTTTAACAGGAAGTCAATATTTTTTGGAACAGGAATTACGCTATAGGTAGTTGTATCTTCTGTTGTTGTCTCTTCACTATCTGTCATGAATTCATTAAGATCGAACATCGTTGAATTGAAGTTGACAGCACCTTTTATGCTTTCGTTTTTCCCCAACGCATAACCCAGGTAATTGAACACAGAACCATTCACATGAAAATCACTTTTGCCAATGGTGCCATCCATTTTTTGCAGATCAATTTTCTTCGGATCAAAAACCATTGACGCTTGCGAGATACTTACTGCATAAGGTAAGTCACTAGCCTTGTAAATAAAATCCTTTAAGGATGCCGTTCCACTGGTTGGAAGTTTGTCGTAACGCTCCGCTTCTACATCTGAATATTTTCCTTTCGTCTGTAAGTCAGCATTTACTTTTCCGGTTAAGGTCATTCCATCAACAGGAAAAATCTTTGTCATTTTTTCGATGTCAATTCCGCCTTTTGCTTTTAGATCCCATGTGTAGTCATCCAGATTTTCCAATAACAATTCAGCAGTAAATTTTTCGTTGTCAAGTTCCACATCAAGATCTTTAACCGTAATAAACGTCTCAGCCATTTTTCCACTCGTGTTTTTAATGGTGGAGGTGAACGCTAAATCATGAAGCGGTAACGGAAACTCAGAAGATTTTACATATCCATTTGCTAATGACATAGTAGCATCAATTGATGGAATGGTTTTCTTAAGGCTGTCGTACACGCCTTTTGCGGTAAGATTAAGAGCATAGTTTCCTTTCATATCAAGTCCTTCCAGCGGAAACATTTGGCTGAGTTCAGCCAGATTAAGCTTGGCTGCGATATTAGCATCCATTTGTGTTGGATACATTTTCGTAATCAGCGCATGCGCGTCAACCGGATTATTTCCAAAGTCAAGATGCAGTTTCTTTAAATCAATAATGGTGTTATCGATGATGCCATCTTTATTATCAATCAACAGATCCATGTTGATGTTATTGATGGCGGTAGGCAAGTCAGGATATTTGAACATTGCATCTGTCACTTTCAGTGCTACATTAAACGCGGGCATTTGCGTGTCGCTGTAAGTTCCTTTCACAAAACCATTAAAAGCCAAGTCACCTTTTGTTTCAATGTTGGAGAAACTCTGTGTGTAAATTCCAGGCACAAGCGACAATAAACTTTTGAATGAATTATCCGGACTCTTAAATGAAATGTCCATGCCATAATCTTTCTCATTCATTTTAAAGGAACCATCAAAGCCCATCGCGAAGTCATTCAGCTTCACGCTGTTTTCTTTGAATGTATATTTCGTGTACTCCTCGCTGATGGAAATGACCATGTCCATTTCCACTTTCTTGTCTGATAGATAAGCCACACCATCGTATTCAGTAGTAAGCGAATCGGCAGTTGTATGGGTTGTTAAATCAAATACATCTTGTGTAAAATCTCCGCTGCCATTGTGGTTCAATCCTTTTAATGAAAGTAAAAAAGGAAGAGATTTATCGTCATACGTAACATCGCCATCGATAATTTCCCAATGATCAATACCAAACGAAAAGTCAGAAGGCTTTTCTGTTGTTGTAACAGTATCTGTTGACGCAATAGCAATATCATAATTTGCTCTTCCATCGGCCAACACTTTTACGTTGATCACCGGGCGTACCATCGTAATACCTTTCACGCGAAGTTGATCACCAAAAAGGATGTCTTTCAGGTTTACCTCTACTTCAAATTCTTCCACGGCAAATAAAACATCACCGGCAAAAGGCTCGCGGTTAAGCACGCCAAGATCGCCAACCTCGACAGTAATGTTGGGAAAATTTTTGAAAAGTGTAAGGTTAAATTTGTTGATATCAAATAGAACATCGGCATTAACCGATGTTGCCAATTGATCATCAATTGCTTTTTTAATATCGTCTTTAAAAACAACAGGAATAATTAAGGCAGCAGCAATGATTACAACAAACAAACCACCCACTACAATCAACGTCCACTTCAGTGCTTTTTTCATTTGAGTTCGGTTTTTAGAAAATAGATTTCAACCCCAAAACTACGAAATGGAGCGGTGAATTATTGTGGCTTCACCGAGCGCTAATACAAGTAAACTTTAAAATAATTTCAGAAACCAATCCATCAATTTCTTGGAAAGTGTTGTATAGGGCGGATAAAACGCTTTGACCGATGTAAGTCCCCGTTTTTGTTTCAAAACCGGCTTTTCATTAGAGAACGCTAAAAACCCGAAATGTCCATGCGATTTTCCAATACCGCTGTTATTTACTCCTCCGAAAGGTAGACCATGATGTAGAAAATGAATGGCTGAATCATTTATGCAAACTGCTCCGGCCGTGGTTTCGTGCAATATTTTCTCTTGCACTTTTTTACTGGTTGAGTATATGTACAGCGCCAGTGCCTTGGGTTTTGAATGAACGATGCTGATGGCTTCATCCAGATTTTTGTATGAAATAATAGGAAGTACTGGTCCGAAAATTTCTTCGTGCATCACCCGACTGTTCAATTGAACATGTGAAAGGATCATGGGATGAATGAAATTTGTTTCGGGATTTACATTACCACCAAACTCTATTTTTGCCCCGCCATTCAATGCATCTTTTATCAATTCATTAACGCGAACGAAATGCTTTTCATTTACAATGCGGCAATAGCTGTTTGATTCTTCAAATGATCCTTCTGCGGTTGCGAAAAGTTTTTTCGTTTGTTCAATTAAGGCGGAGGTAAATTTTTCAACGACTTTCTCATCAACCAAAATATAATCAGGCGCAATGCAGGTCTGTCCATTGTTGATGAACTTGGCTACTGCTGTTCTTTGCGCAGCTTCTTCGATTCGTGCGGAGTCTGTAATGATACTGGGTGATTTACCTCCTAACTCCAATGTAACAGAGGTAAGATTTTCCGCTGCGGCTTTCATGACTACTTTTCCAACAGCAGGACTTCCAGTGAAAAAAATATGATCGAATGGAAGTTTAAGCAAACGCTGAGATATTGTTGCGTCACCTTCAAAAACAGAAACCACTTGAGGTTCAAAAATTTCATCCACCATTTTTTTAATAAGGAATGAAACATGAGGCGTCATTTCAGATGGTTTTATAATGACACTATTTCCAGCGGACAATGCAGAAACCAATGGACCAATGCAAAGGCTGAAAGGATAATTCCAGGGCGAAATAATTAAACAAACTCCACGCGCTTCATATTGAATCCAGGAACGCGTTCCAAACATTGTGAGTGGCGCATCCACTTTTGTTGGCCGAACCCATTGATCCAGGTTGTCAGATGCATATTTAATTTCATTGAGCACGTGAAAAAGTTCGACACCATCAACTTCTACCGCAGGCTTGCGAAAGTCGTTATACATCGCCTCGTGGATAGCTGAACGATTGGCATGAATCCAGTTTCGTAGTTTTTTAAGCCGCTCTTTTCGCTTCTGTACAGGCTCTTTTCTAAGGTTGTAAAGGTTACCCTTTTGGGCTTCAAAAGTGCTTTCCAGTGAACTGGAGACGGTTTTTTCCTGGATTGTTGTGCTCATGAAATAAAGGTATGTAAAGGGACTTACTTGGCCTAATGTTACTAAATTGTTAAGTCATTTGTACAATGTTACCAATATGTTAAATTTGGTATGTAAGTTATTAACATTCCGGTAACGTGAGGTTGAAAGTATTGATCTTGTTTCTTTTTTGTCTACCCCTTATTGTTTCTGCACAAGGGGAGAAGAGATCGTATGCTGATAATACCTTCACTCAATACTTAGAACAATATATATCCACGGATAAATCAAAGTCAGTATCCACGAGGGCACTTGAAAACTTTATTCAAAAATTAGAATCCAAAAAACAGTCTTTTAAAAAGGAAAGCGAATTTATTCAATACACCTTCAATCAAACTCATCGCAAATTTTTAAAGCATTACAAACAGTATTGCACTTTTACTGAATTGATTGACAATGGAACATACAACTGCCTTACAGCAACGGCACTCTATGCTTTGTTACTGGATCATTTTCAAATTGATTATAAAATTGTAGAAACCAACTACCATATTTTTCTTCTTGCAAAAACAGAACAAGGAACCATTCTTTTGGAGACTACTGATCCTTTAAATGGTTTTATCAGCAATCCAGCTCAAGTTGAAAAGAGATTGTCAACCTACAAGCAGAATGAGTTAATGCAAAAGGACAATGACAAAGTATTATACACCTATAATTTTAATTTATTCAACGTAGTAGATTTAGATCAGATGTTGGGATTGATGTATTACAATCTTGCCATTGATGCATACAATCATCAGGAAATTCAGTTAGCTATCTCTCATTTAGATCAAGCTATTATACGCTATCAATCTCCTCGCATTGATGAATTCTCTACCATCATTTTACTTACTCTTCAGGAAAGCAAAATGGAAGCTTCAGTTAAAAAGTCCTACGTGCAGAAAGTGAAGGCAATTCAGAAAAGAAAGCTATCAGGATTGGCTTCGGGTTATTGATTGAATAGACAGATAACACCACTCAAAGTTTAGAAAATATATCGCAATCCCACACCGCCTTGTGTACGACTCCATCCGGGATCTTTATAGACATCTACAAAATATTCCAACTCCATAAATGCTGAGATCGGCAATTGAAAATAGGAATATTCAATACCAACTACAGCTTGAGGGCCCATGGTAAAGCGCGATACAGAAATTCTCCCTGGGCGATTTTCTGCATCACCTAAAAGTGGATCGGTTTCGTATAGGTAATCATAATCCAGAGAAGTTCGTTTCCATTCAAAACCAAGACCTACATAAAACTGAAGGCCATCCGAAATCTTTTTGGCATCGATTTGATACAGGAGTTTTGCTTCGCCAACAAAATCAGACTTTACTTTGTGTGTTAAGTAATTCACAGTCGCTCCGGTTGATAGCGTGTCGGGCTGTTGATAACTTTCAAACTGTTCACGAAAATACCGATTGTACAATCCGCTTGATGCTTTGCCAAAGTCGACAACAATACCGAGATGCTTGTTGGGATAATATTTAAATGTTGCAGCAAAAGGATCACCCAGCTTTACTCCTAATCCAAAATACGGATACCTGCTGTTTTGAAAGACCGGACAAATGGTTTTGGCTTTTGCTCCTCGTACACGGGTAGACGAATAATTGTACCGAGTGCGAGTGTACATACTCTTACCGCTGTTGTGCCCGGGTTGAGCAAGCAACTCATTTGCACCGAGTGTGCAAAAAATGATCAGTAAGAGGGTTTTAAAACCTTGCATTGAAAGCAAATATAAAGGTTTTGCATGGTTCGGAATGGTGAAGCTAATGTATTGACCGTTAATAGGATCAAACCAACTCTTTATACTGCATCTTATGGAGTTGGGCGTAAAAGCCGTCCTTAATCAGGAGTTCATCATGACGTCCGCTTTCTTTTATTTCGCCATGATCCAACACCATAATCTTATCGGCCTTTTGAATAGTAGATAGTCGATGAGCAATAACAATACACGTACGCCCACTCATCATTTTTTCGATGGCGTTTTGAATCATCTGCTCGGTTTCGCTATCGACTGATGAAGTGGCTTCATCCAATACCAAAATTTTAGGATCATATACCATGGCACGGATGAAGGAAATAAGTTGACGTTGCCCAACTGAAAGAGTTGAACCGCGCTCCATTACATTGTAGTGAAGTTTGCCGGGTAATCGCTCGATGAATTTTTTAGCGCCCACTAAATCGGCAGCATGCCAAACCATTTCTTCGGTAACTTCTTTATTGCCTAATGTAATGTTGTTTAAAATCGAATCAGAGAATAGAAAAACATCTTGCAAAACAACACCTACATTTTTACGAAGGTTACCCAGATCATATTCTTTTAAGTCAACGCCATCAACACGAATAATACCTTTATTGATTTCATAAAAGCGATTAAGCAAATTAATAATGGATGATTTGCCAGCACCTGTAGCACCAACAAGCGCAACGGTTTCTCCAGGTTTGATATCTATAGTAACATCTTTCAGTACGTAATTCTCATCATTGTACGCAAACCAAACATGATCAAATTGAACAGCTCCGTTAATATGATCAGGTTTGTGTGATCCGTTGAGTTGAACGTTTTCTGTTTCATCTAACAAATTCATAATGCGCGAAGAACTCACAATACCCATTTGCAGAGTATTGTAACGATCTGCAATCATTCTAATCGGACGGAAGAACATTTGGATAAACATAATGAAAGCGATGAGTGTACCGATTGTAATACCGGTTTCTTCAAAATTCATTACCGCCCTTGCTCCATACCATACCAATAAACCAATGCCTGCAGCGGCAATGAGTTCGGCAACGGGATAATAAATGGAGTAATATAAAACCGAGCGTAAATTGGCTTGCTTGTGCTCTTCATTAATCTCATTAAATTTTTCGAACTCACGTTTTTCGCTTCCAAAAATCTGAACGATGTTCATGCCACTAATATGCTCCTGAACAAACGTATTAAGGTTGGCTACAGCATTGCGCACATCACTGAAAGCAACTTTGATTTTTTCTTTAAACACATAGGTGCTAATCAGCAACAATGGAATAGTTGACAGGCTTAACAATGCCAATCGCCAATTCTGATAGAACATAAATCCCAATAGGAAAACAATTTGTAAAAGATCGCCAGCCATGGCGGCAATACCTTCACTAAAAACATCGGATAATGTTTCTACATCTGAAATGGTTCGGGTTACTAAACGACCAATGGGTGTTTTGTCAAAAAAACGTAGCCTCAGACTAATGATGTGCTCGTAAAGTCGAGCTCGTATATCGCGGATAACTTGTTGACCAAGCCAACCGGACAAGTATGTGTGTATGTATTGAGCAATGGATTGAAAGACGAGGAGGCCGAGCAAGATGATCATCATCTTCACCATGCCATCATAATTTCCAAACGCCACATCATGATCAAGGGTGTACTGAACTAAGTACGGGCGGGTTGGTGCTAAAACACCAAGCAATACAGTTAAAATCACAACGATGATAAAACGTCCGTTATACGGTTTAACGAATGTCATCAGTCGCTTGAGTACTGACCAATCAATAATGTTTCCGCTGCTTACTTTTTCTTTCTCCACAATTGAGCTGATCGTTGCTGGTTACTGTTTAATGAAGGTATTCGATGGATACTTCACATGTGTTAAATACAATCCGTAAGGCGGAACATTCGCGCCCGCTTTTTTTCTATCGCGACTTTGAAGTATGTGTTGAAATTCCTTCATCGATGTTTTCCCACTGCCCACATCCAACAAGGTTCCAACAATGGCGCGTACCATACCCCGCAGAAACCGGTTTGCTGTAATGGTAAATTCAAGATTGTCTCCTTCTTCCCTCCACTCTGCTTTTTTGATGGTACAAAGAAAGTGATTTACATCTGTTTTTACCTTGCTGAAACATTCAAAGTCGTGTTCGCCCCGTAGTAACGCAGCTGCCTGGTTCATGGTTCGCACATCAGCGGGTTTAAAATAGAGCCAAGCCAATCCTTCAAGAAATGGATTTTTCTTTCGTGTGATGCTATAACGATACGATCGTTCTATAGCATTGTAGCGGGCGCTCGCATCGGCCTTTACAGAATGGATGGATAAAATAGAAATATCTCTTGGTAGAAAGGAGTTAAGTTTTTGGATGATGTTCTGCGCATCAAACTCTTTTTCAATATCAACATGAAAGAACTGTTGCTCGCAGTGAACACCGGTATCAGTTCGTCCACTCCCAACAATTTTAATTTCCTCCCTAAACATTTTTGACATAGCCGATTCAACAACGGCCTGCACACCTGTAGCATTTGCCTGACTTTGCCATCCAGCATAATTTTTTCCGTTGTAGGCTATTTCGAAGAAGTAACGAGGCATGGAGGGGAATTGAATTTAGAATTTAGGAGTTAGAATATAGAGGCCTCAAGCTCCACGCTTCAGGCTGCAAGCTTGTGGCCTGAAGCGTGAAGCCAAGATTAAGTTAGTCGTTCATAAATAATAGCAGCCCCTTGCCCCACACCAATACACATCGTTGTTAATCCATATTTCACTTTTCTCTTTTGCATTTCATGAATTAATGTTGCGCTAATGCGTACACCACTGCAACCCAGTGGATGCCCGAGAGCAATTGCTCCACCATTTACATTGACATGCTCAGAATCTAGTTCAAGATCGCGAATGCAAGCCAAAGATTGAGACGCAAATGCTTCATTCAATTCGATCAAGTCAAGGTCTTTTATTTTTAGTCCTGCACGCTTTAATGCTTTTTGTGTTGCGGGTACGGGGCCAACACCCATGTAAGCTGGATCAACTCCTGCAACCGCCATGGATACAATTCGCGCCATCGGCTTCAGATTAAATTTCTTTAATGCATCTTCACTTACAATCAGGCAAGCAGCAGCTCCATCATTAATACCAGAAGAATTTCCTGCTGTTACACTACCATCATTTTTGAAAGCCGGTTTTAGTGCTGCCAGTTTTTCCAGAGAGGTTATCCTCGGATGTTCATCTTTATCAACCAAAAGCATTTCACTTTTTTGTTGAATCGATACAGGAACGATTTCATTCTTAAATTTTCCAGATGTAAAAGCCTGTTGGTATTTTAATTGAGACTGATGTGCAAATGCATCTTGAGCCTCACGACCGATTTTCCATTTCGTGGCAACATTCTCCGCTGTTTCTCCCATTGAATAAGGATGATACAAAGCAGATAATTTTGAATTGATAAACCGCCAGCCCAATGTGGTATCATACATTTCTGATGAACGCGAAAACGGTTCTTGCGCTTTCGGTAAAACAAATGGTGCCCGACTCATACTTTCTACTCCACCAGCAATGTAGAGATCTCCATCACCATTCATTACAGCACGCGAAGCATCCATAATCGCCTGCAAACCTGAAGCACAAAGTCGATTTACGGTAACACCACCGACTTCAACAGGAAGTCCGGCAAGAAGCAACGCCATACGCGCTACATTGCGATTGTCTTCACCCGATTGATTAGCAGCACCCAGAATAACATCTTCAATGGTTTTTGGATCGATGGAAGCATTACGCTCCAATAATTTTTTAATAGCAAGAGCGGCAAGATCATCGGGTCGTACCGAGGCAAGCGCACCTCCATACTTACCAATTGGCGTCCTAAGAATGTCAACAATGTAGGCTGCTTTCATCTGGAATTGGATAGTCGCTCCAAAGAACGAATTAATTTTTTGTTGAATGAAAATGAATTTTAAATCCGTTAGCCATATAACGCAACAGAAGCAATTATTTTCTTTTTACTTTTACCACCAAGTTAACGCAACCTCAACATGTGGCAAAGAATTCAAACTGTTTTTCTGGCAATCGCTATTCTAAGTTTAATAGCAACTATTTTTCTTCCAATCTGGAGTTATCAGGCCGCCTCTGGAAAATCGCATGCGCTTTATGCCCTTCACTATAGTTCGATAGAAAACGGTGTAAAAACCAAAGCGTACTTTCCATATTCAGTAACCGCCATTTTAGCGATTGCTGCAGCTACACTTGCGTTTGTGGAAATAAGAAAGTTTAAGGACAGGCTTTTGCAAATGAAATTAGGGGCGCTGAACTCACTCTTTATGACCGCCACCATTGGATCGGCAGTATTTTTTGCGAACCAAATGTTTCAAACGTATAAAGGCGGTAATTATGGAATGGGATTGTGGATTCCGGGTATAGCAGTAGTCTGCAATCTTGTAGCCAATCGATTTATTCGAAGAGACGAGAAATTGGTTCGCGACTCAGAAAGACTTCGATAATTAAAGCCAGATTAGAATTTCACAATCAATATTAAAACAGCCGGAACGGTAAATAAAAATTGCTTGGTATCGTCCGATCGCTCTTCAGGAGGAGAGAAAGATGAGGTGATCTTTGTGCTTGTTTCTCCAGCTCGAAAATAATAGGTGCATTCAGTGGCCAATAAAATGCGATTGGTGATTTTAAAATTCAAAGTAGCACGAGGGCCAAAACCCCAGCCTTTTGATTTAGTTTCCGTTTCAAAAATAGAGCCGGTGCTAATATTTTTAGTATTGTTTTTTTGATTGTCGTTAATAATATCAAGGCCACCACTTAGAATCCACTTTTTTCCGAGGTTTGTTTTCTTCTCAACGCCAACTCGAAAAAAGAAATTATTAATATTCGTTTCCAGTCTATTGATTGCATCTCCATTTTTAATTTGATTATATGTGTAGCCAAGTCCTGCATTTAATCCCCATCCCGTTCTAGTAGAATTGACAGCGTAAACCAATAGATAGGGATTATTAACGGTTGAAGTGGAGTTGCTTAAATTAAATAACTGTTTGATTAATTGATTGGCCTGAACGCCAACATAATGATTTACCGTTTTGCTAGTACTGTCTTGTTGTGCAAAAACTACGGAACTACAAAATAGAATCACAACGCTACCCCAGAATTTGAATGCCATGCTTACTTCGCTTTAAACGGGTTAGAGAATTTCGAATCGGTTACCATGGTATAATCAGTTAGGGTATTCAGAAATGCAATAATTGCTCGTTTATCATTTTGCGAAATATTGAGACGCAACGGTGCGCCAGTATTACTGCGAAGACGGAAATCAAGGTTCGCATTGTCTTCAAGTCCCACACTGTAATGTTCAATCACGGAATCCAAACTTGCAAAACGACCATCGTGCATATAGGGTGCTGTTAAGGCTATATTTCGCAAGGATGGAATTTTAAATTTACCCGCGTCAAATGAATTATTTGTTACGTTTTCAAGACCTCCATCAGCATAGACAGGATCTAAACCAATATTGGCAAACGTACCAGCAAATATATACCCAACCGGATCTTGGACCTGGTGACATGCATTGCAATCATAGGTATCGCTAAATAATATCTCACCCTGTCTCTCAAGACTAGAAAGTTGAGCTTCTCCATTTCTCGATTTATCAAACTTGGTTTGGTTCGAATTGATGCTTTCTAAAAAATAGCTAAGGGCATCAGAAATTCTTTCTACTGTTATTTCTTCTGCTCCGTAAGCTTTAAAAAACAAATCCTTGTAATAGGGCACCGTCTCCAACTTATCTGCCAGCTTATTTAAATCGGAAATTCCCATCTCAACATGATTTGCGATTGGGCGAAGAACCATAGAGCGTAAATTATGTTCGCGACCATCCCAAAATAAACTTGGGCTTGATCCAATGATGATACCACCATCGCGTGGGAAATTAGTAACGCTACTATCACTTGGAAAAAAGATGCCACCTGAATTAAAAGCGTTTAGATTTTGAATGGGCATCGAATTTCGGGAGGTAACTCTATTTTCAAATCCCATACTAAAGCGTGCATTATCAGCAAAGGCAAGCGATTGTTTGTGACACGAGGCACAGGAAACCGAGTTATTAACGGATAGTTGCTTGTCATAAAACAGCACTCTTCCTAGTGTTGGAATCTGATCGTTTACCGACAAACCATATTGATCTAGAGTAGCAGGTAGTTCCAGATAACTGGTTTTGAGTTGCGTGTCTTCTGTGCTACACGACACCATTAAGGTTGCCATTGAAACGATGGCCGCTAATATTTTTGTTTTCATAACTGATCCATTTTGATAACTGATTAAATAGACACTGAATGTAAGCGAAAAGTACAGAATCCGGAAAGTTTTTTATAATTCTTTATGCCAACCTGTCAGAAATAACGAGTTGGAACAGCTTTTGAAAGTCGTGTCGACCAAGGAATAATACCTTATTTCTCAATAAAAATACAGAAACGAACCACTATGGCAGCAGCAACGCAAGAAAAAGGCAACATCTCGATTCATACCGAGAATATTTTTCCTATCATCAAGAAATTCCTCTATTCCGACCACGAAATCTTTTTGCGTGAGTTGGTATCCAACGCAGTGGATGCTACCCAGAAGCTAAAGAAACTAGCTTCAATGGGTGAATTTGACGGGGAATTGGGCGACTTGAAAATTGAAGTTCGCTTCGATAAGGAAAAGAAGACCATTACAGTGAGTGATCGCGGTCTAGGAATGACTGGTGAAGAGATTAAAAAATATATCAATCAAATTGCCTTTTCTGGCGCAACGGAATTCGTAGAGAAATTCAAAGATAAGGGTGATGCTAAAGACATTATCGGAAAATTCGGCCTTGGTTTTTACTCCGCTTTTATGGTGGCCGATAAAGTTGAAATCATTTC
>JANODK010000148.1:0-13577 GCA_031412655.1 Chryseolinea sp. | reverse complement strand
CTTTTTGAAAGGGACAAAAATGCACTATTTAACGGAATTGTGAAATATTCCAGGTTCCAGGTTCCAAGTTGTGCGTATAATTTAAAGTACCTCTAAATCTTAAATCGCAGAAGCAACTACCCATGAGCCAGCTCGAAACTTTGAACCTGGAACTTAGAACTTTGAACGAGTTTAGAACTTAAGAATAATGGAAACTCCCGATTGCCTTCCAATCAAATCATTTTGGCTCATGCTGGGTTGAATGCTTACCTGGAGATTGGGATTGAGATCGAACTCTTTTAAATGGGCATCTACATGCGCGTCTATGATTTGGAGCAGATACATTCCCCCCATTAGAAGCACCATGAGGTCTCTTTTATTTCTATAAAAATCAACAGCGTTTCGATAAGTGCCTGTTGTAGGCTCCCCCGGACCTCTTTTATCGTTGTCATTTTCTAAACCATTCTCCAAATTATAGAATAATTCCTTTTTGTATTCCTGGTAAAAGGTGTTGTAAAAGTTGAATCCATAACCAATACCTATAAAACCTCCGGCAACAAGAGGTAACTTCCAGTACTTTTTATTGTAGATCTGGCCAAGTCCAGGTACGACAGCAGCCAGTAAAAGAGCTCGCTGTGGATCGTAACGACCGGCATAGGTTTTAAGAGCAACAGTGTCTCTGCTTTCTGTAACCAAGCTATCATCTTTCGACATTATTTTCTTGTCTTGTGCCAATCCGACACCAGATGAAAAAATAAGAAAGAAGATAGTAAGCTGTTTCATTTTTGGATATCCTTGCAATGATCGTGCAAGATAATCCAAAATCTAAACTTTAAGGATATCGAGAATGCGGTTTAAATCTTCAACCGAGATAAACGGGATTTTGATTTCTCCTTTTTTACCATCACTTTTTATAGCGATGCGAGTACTGAAGTGTGAAGAAAGCTTTGATTGAAGCTGAGCAATTTCTCTTGAAGCGGGTGAAGACGAGGGTGCTGTGTTCTCCGATTTTACGGGTGTCTTTTCATGTGCTAACTCGCGCACCAGTTCTTCCACCTTTCTAACCGAAAGATCTTCTGCAACTGTCTTTTTATAAATGTAAAGTTGTTGCTCAGTGTTTTCAACATTCACAATCGCACGGGCATGTCCCATAGAAAGTTTATTGTCGCGCACTGCGATTTGAATATCGGGAGGAAGTTTAAGTAGGCGAAGGTAATTGGTAACGGTGGAGCGATTTTTTCCAACACGTTCACCAAGCTCTTCTTGTTTCAAACTACATTCCGTTAACAAGCGCTGATAGCTTAACGCGATTTCCATTGCATTAAGATTTTCACGTTGAATGTTTTCAATCAACGCCATCTCCAGCATTTGCTGATCATCCGCTAAACGAATGTAGGCAGGAACTGATTTTAATCCTGCGAGTTGAGATGCCTGAAAGCGTCTCTCACCAGAGATCAGCTGATATTGATTGCGGGATAATCTTCTAACCGTAATGGGTTGAATGATGCCGTGAACTTTGATGGACTCCGCCAACTCAAGCAATGCATCTTCATCAAAATGCGTTCGTGGTTGAAACGGATTGACTTCGATTTCACTGATCTGAATTTCCGACATGCCATTGGTTGGCGTAGATGGAATTACATCAGTAGAAATTTCAACGTCCAATTTTTCATTCTCTTCATTATCGCTAAGCAATGCGCTTAGTCCTCTGCCCAATGCTTTTTTCTTGCTCATTTTGACATTCCGTTTTTAGCCAATACTTCATGTGCCAGGTTTAAATAGCTAATGGCACCTTTGCTTTCTGCATCGTGAACGATAACGGGTAAACCAAAACTTGGCGATTCGCTCAACTTCACGTTACGTGGAATGATTGTAGCGAAAGTCATTTTTTGGAAATGCGTGCGTACTTCTTCTACCACCTGGTTGCCCAGGCTGGTACGTGAATCATACAGGGTTAACAATATACCTTCGATCTCTAACGCAGGATTAAGTCGAGTCTGTATGATTTTTATGGTATTCAATAATTTACCCAAGCCTTCAAGGGCGAAGTATTCACATTGAACGGGTATGATAACCGAATCAGCTGCTGTTAATGCATTGATGGTAATTAAACCAAGTGAAGGTGAGCAATCGATAATGATGAAATCATAATCATCTTTTACCTGAGCCAATGCATTGCGCATTTTTTCTTCCCTGCGCTCAATATTGACCATTTCAATTTCGGCACCAACAAGGTCTATATGAGATGGAAGGATGTCAAGGTATTTCAATTCATTCTTTACGATTGTGTCTTTCACTTTTACACCATCGACCATACATTCATAAATACCCTTTCCAATATCTTTTGGATTTAGCCCGAGACCAGAAGTTGAATTCGCCTGCGGATCGGCATCGACCAACAACGTCTTTCTTTCTAATACTGCTAAACTGGCTGCCAGGTTTATGGCTGAAGTAGTTTTACCAACACCACCTTTCTGATTTGCAATGGCAATAATTTTTCCCATCCCGAAACGCTAAAGTTTAAAAAAATAAAAACCCGACTTTGTAACCGGGCTTCAAATATAGAGTAAAAACCAAGTGATCGTGGAACATCGTGGAACGGGTTATCCACAATCGGTTCACAAACCATCATCATTTTTAAACCCAGATTATGCATTAGAAAAATAGCCCCGACATTTATGTCGGGGAACAAATAAAAATAAACCAGAGGGGCTTTAGCCCAATGTAATTTTGGCTAAAGGCAAATATTTTTGCCATTCATTTTCCAAGACATAAATGTCCGGGCTATTGCATAATCTCGGTTAAAAATAAAATTTGAACGTGTATGCCTAATCCGTTGAGACCTTGATGAATAAGTAAGGAATTGCAGATGCATTGAAATTTTCTGGGCTTTAGAAGTTAATAGAATTGAAATAGTTAACGGTGAGCGTACATATGCGCGGAAGAAATGATATGTTTTCACTCAATCTGTAGTCCGCGCAAAGAAATACTCATCGTTCGATCCAGCGACACGCAGGATCGAACGATGAGTATTTTAAAGCAAGAAAGGCATTGCCACTGGCAATGCCTTTCTTGCTTTTTTAATGCGCGACTGCTAACGATCTGTGAAAAGCTATTGATCATCCGCGCATTTGTGATGAACCTGAACAGAACGAAACATGCTTCATCCAATGCTCAACCCCTGATGATTATTTATTCTTTCTCTTACTTTTCTCTTCATTTGTTTTTTTGCGAGCCTCTTCACTTACTTTCATGGCCTCTTCTAATTTGCTCATGAACTTTGATTTCTTCCCACCGCTGGCCGCAATCTTCTTTCGATTTTCTTCCATGATGTTTCTGATCTTTCCTTCATCAACAAATCGTTTGATGATGGCTTGCTGTCCGAAGGTCACCATAGTGGAAACGAAGTAATAGAAAGTAAGTCCAGCTGAGAACGAGTTCAATACAAAGAAGAATATCAAGGGCATGATGTACCCCATCGTTTTCATAGGACCCTGCACAGACGACATCTGATTGTTCTGCCATGTAGAAATTAATGTAGCGGCCGTCATTAAAATAGTAAACAAACTAATGTGACTACCTACTCCAAATGGAATGGTGAACGGTAATTGTATGATAGAATCATACGTTGATAAATCTTCCGCCCAAAGAAAATGTTCTTGACGCAATTCGATGCTGGCAGGAAAAAGATAGAACATTGCCAGTACCAATGGCATTTGTAGAAGAACAGGTATGCAACCACTTATTGGATTAACACCCACTTGTTGGTAAAGCTTCATTTGTTCTTGCTGCACTTTGGTCATGTCTTCACCAACGCGCTCTTTAATCTCATCTAACTCAGGCTTCAATACTTTCATCTTGGCCATGCTTAAGTATGACTTGTATGAAAGCGGTAGGAGCACCAGCTTAAGAAGGAAAACAAGAATGACAATGATAAGACCGTAGTTGTTGATGAAACCGGTCAGGAAATGGAATACAGGGAAGATGACAAATTTGTTGATCCAATACACAGGTTTCCAGCCAAGGTATACGTTGCTTTCAAAATGATCCGATACTTTCCCAATCGTTTTGTAATTGTTAGGTCCGAAATAAAATTTGAAATCAGATTTGCCTTCGGTAAGTGATTTCTTTGGGATGAGAAGTTTTACACTGGCCCTCTTTACTACCGATGAATCGTTCTCGTTCAAGGAAGTTGAGACTTCACCACTGGAGAAGTTATCCTTTGAAATAAAAGATGAAAGGAAGAATTTTTCTTTTATGGCCACCCATTTTACTGGAGCAGTAAACGTTTCAGTTTCAGTATTGGTTGATCCTGCATTCAACTCATCAAAACCATCTCCTTCTGAGTAATAGGTAATGGTAGAGTACTTGCGTGTGTCTGATAAATCTTTTTCAATGGGTTTTAAGATGTTCACCCAATTGAAGGTAAGTACATCACTCGTTAATTGCTTATCAAATCCAGTGCTCTTGATTTGGTATCCGATTTCGTAACCACTATTTGGTATTTTATAAACCTGGGTTATTTTAGATCCGTCACTCAAGTTAATAGAGTACTGTAATTCAGTTGTATCACCATTGTTCCGTTTGGATACCTGATAATAAAGTGCATAGAGATCAACGTCCTTGCCTTGATACTTGCTTGTTAAACTAAATAAAGAATTATCAGGCGTCACTAACTTAAGTGCTTCCTGACTGTAGGTTTTGTATTTCTTCAGTTCAAGTTCTTTGATTACACCACCTTTATTGCTGAAAGAAACTTTTAAATCTTCCGTTTCAATTTGAGTAAGGGATTCTTCACCTGTTAAAGAAGTGGCCAGGTCACCATAACTAGCGGCAAGCGCGCTATCAATGGCAACACTTTTTGTTTGTGTTGAATCTTTTGCGCCAGAAGAAAGTACTTCAGTTGTTACTGGTTTCTGATTAGCGGGTTGAGGTGTTGGTGAGAAAAAATAAAAGTAAGCCAGTAATAATGCACCAATTAAGGTAAGGCCTATGGCGGAATTTCTATCCATTTTGTTTAGTTACGAGTTTAAAGTTTCGAGTTATTAGTACCAGTTTCGGGTTTAAGATTACTAGTTTCGAGTTATGAGTTGGTGTTTTTAAAGTTAAGACTAACTCGAAACTTTAAACTCGTAACTAATTTTTCTACATTTCATCTTGTTCATAGAAATTTTGAGATAAGCCATAAGGTGATGTGGGTTCTTCAAGAAACTTGCTTCCCTTTATATCCGATTTTACCAGGTAATTCATCAGACCTCCAATCATTTTGCCCACTTCAATTGTTTTCTCACTTAGACTTTTAAAGTCATTGATGTTAATATGATTTCTGTCATTTGCCCGATAAAGTTGGGAGCGAACTTCACCAACTGAGCCTTTGGCATAAGACAAAAACTGAATAAATTCTCTTCTCCCATTTCGTTCGAAACCTTCTGCAATGTTATCCATAACAGAACCTGATGAACGATTTATTTGATCTTTTAAACTATAATCCTTTGCAAAAGTGCCTGCTAATGTCAACTCATAAATTTCATTTGATAATATTCTTGCCTTCTTCCAGGCTTCAACATCTTCAAACGTTTTTATCATTGCCATAACTTTAAACTTTAAACTCTAAACTTTAGACTCGTAACTTTAAACTTGAAACACACTTTTTTTTATCCGATCGTATACCTTAAAAATTTACCCATTTTTCTTATGAAGAAGAGCCGCCTCAACAAACTTCACAAACAGTGGATGTGGGTTAAGAACCGTGCTCTTCAGTTCAGGGTGATATTGAACACCAACAAACCATGGATGATCTTTCAGTTCAACCACTTCAACTAATGAAGATTCAGGGTTTGTGCCCACTGCTTTCAATCCAGCTTCTTCAATTTGCTCTAAATATTTATTATTGAATTCATAGCGATGACGATGGCGCTCATGAATTGTGGATTCTCCGTAGGCATGTTGTGCTTTGCTTCCCTTCTTTAATTTGCAGGTATATGCACCAAGACGCATCGTGCCACCTTTTATTGTGATCTTCTTCTGCTCTTCCATCATATCGATCACCGGGTATTTAGTTTTTGGATTCAATTCAGTCGAGCTGGCATCCAATCCCAAAACGTTACGCGCGAATTCGACTACCGCGCATTGCATACCTAAGCAAATACCGAAGAATGGAATCTTATTTTCACGAACATATCGAATGGCTTCAATTTTTCCTTCCAGTCCGCGCTCACCAAAACCGGGTGCAACCAGAATTCCATCCAATCCACTTAATACATGTTCGACAGTTTCTTTATTAATCTCTTCAGATGAAATCCACTTCACATTTACCTTGCAATCATTTTCAGCACCAGCGTGAACAAATGCTTCTGCGATGGATTTGTAAGCATCTGGAAGAGAAACATATTTGCCCACCAATCCAACACTAACTTCGTTTACTGGATTTTTTAGTTTTCCTAAGAAAGCCTTCCATTGATCCAAAACAGGTTCTGCCTTGGATGTTTCTTTCAATTTTGCAAGAACACGCTCATCGAGCTTTTCTTTGCGCATTAAAATGGGCACATCATATATAGTGTCAGCATCCATAGCCTCGATAACCGAGTTCAGATGAACATTACAGAATAGCGCTACCTTTTTACGAATCTCCATTGGTAATGGCATTTCCGTGCGACAAACAAGAATATCCGGTTGAATCCCAGCTTCCAACAGTTCTTTAACTGAGTGTTGCGTTGGTTTTGTCTTTAATTCTTTTGCAGCCTTTAAGTAGGGGATAAGGGTAAGGTGTATAACCAATGAACTGTTTGAACCAAGTTCCCAGCGCACCTGACGAACCGCTTCAATAAAGGGTAACGACTCAATATCACCAACACAACCGCCAATTTCTGTTATAATGAAATCGTATTCACCGGATTCGCCCAGCAAAAAGATGTTGCGTTTGATCTCATCAGTAATATGAGGAACCACCTGAACGGTTTTCCCGAGATATTCACCTCTGCGTTCTTTTGTGATTACATTATTATAGATTCTGCCGGTGGTAACGTTGTTGGCCTGAGAGGTACGCACATTCAGGAAACGCTCGTAATGACCTAAATCCAGATCGGTTTCAGCCCCATCATCGGTCACATAGCATTCGCCATGTTCGTAAGGGTTTAAGGTTCCCGGATCGATGTTTAAATATGGGTCAAATTTCTGAATGGTGACCTTAAAACCCCGAGCCTGAAGCAGTTGCGCCAGCGAAGCCGCGATAATTCCCTTCCCTAAAGATGAAGTAACGCCCCCGGTTACGAAGATATATTTGGCAGTAGATGACATAGAAATAGTGCTGGCCTTAGTAAACCGGGTGCAAAGGTAGATTTTTCGGTTAAAGTTTAAACGTTAAAAGTTAATTGTTAAAAGTTAATTGGTTTAAACCGTTTCCGGTTCCAGATTCCAAGTTCACCTAACCTTGAACCTGCAACTATGAATTCAAAGTTCAATATCCAAATCTCGGCATTACACATTAGCATTGCATGCCAGTCTGAATTCAGAAAATGCAATACAAATATTGTTTCTAAAATTGGAAACTTCATGTAGTTTTGTTTCGATTAAAAAGCATGCCCGTTAAATGAGATATTTTGAAACACGATTTTTAGAAGAAGCAGATGAATTTCTTTCAAGACTCGACCCTAAGACGATAAAGAAAATACTGTACAACATTGACCTTGCTGAACAAACTAACGACCCTAGGCTTTTTAAGAAACTCCAAAACGACATTTGGGAGTTTCGAACAAAGTTTGCAGGATTTCAAATTAGACTTCTTTCTTTTTGGGACAAAAGAGATAATACAGAAACTTTGGTAATAGCAACTCACGGTTTCATTAAAAAGGTTGACAAAATTCCGGTAAATGAAATTGATCGGGCAATAAGAATTAGAGAAAAATATTTTGACAGCAAACAAAAAAGATAATGGCAACTAAAGAATTGAAAACGTATTCGCTTGCCGAGATGAAAAACAAATACATCGGTAAAGCAGGAACAAAAGAAAGAGAAGACTACGAATACGAACTGCGAATGGACGTTTTGGGTAAAATGATAAAGACAGCCCGACAAGAACGTAATTTGACACAAGAACAGTTGGGACAACTGATAGGGGTGCAGAAAGCTCAGATTTCTAAATTGGAGAGCAGTGCCAACAGTGCAACAATTGACACTATAGTTAAGGTTTTCAAAGCACTGAAAGCCGAGATAAACTTTAATGTTACGATTGAAAAGAAGTTTGTTAAGCTCACCTGAAAACTCGAAACCTTGAACCCGGAACCCGGAACCTTGAACCTTGAACCCGGAACCACCATGCCAGATATCCAACACTACCAAGCATACGGAGTGATTACACTGAGCAGTACACCAAACGCTACCACGCAATAGTATAATGACATAATGCGATGGGGTAATTACCACCTCGCATAGTACCAATCCCTACTGAGCATACGGAGTGATTACACTGAGCAGTACATCAAACGCTACCAGGCAATAGTATAATGACATAATGCGATGGGGTAGTTACTACCACCCATAGTACCCAACACTACTAAGCATACGGAGTGATTACACTGGGCAGTACACCAAATTCTACCAGACAATAGCATAATGACATAAGGCGATGGGGTAGTTACTACCATGCATAGTACCCATCACTACTGAGCATACGGAGTCATTACACTGGGCAGTACACCAAATTCTACCAGAGAATATTTTGATTGAAGTTTACTTTTATGAATTATCCTGTATTCACCCTAAGCTAAGGTAATCGCAACATCATGAGTTTGCCCTAACCTAAATTCTTTCTATTTTAGCCAATTGAAAACCTTTGAGATGCGATTTTTTCGACTGATACAGTTTCTTTTATTTTTTCTTCTCCTCTTCATTCCGGATTTTCTTTTCGCAGCTCCTCCTTCTGTTGTACCTGGATCAGCGTTTATGTCTGGTGTTATGAAAGTTGGTCACACCTTAACAATCAATTATACTTACACAGATGCGCCTGAAAATGAAGCTGAGTCTGGTACTACCTTTCAGTGGTTTAGATACGATGATGAATTAGGTAGCAACCCAATACCAATAGTTGGTGCCACTGCTCTATCCTACTCATTGGTATTAGCTGACTTGGGAAAACATATTGGATGTATAATTACACCAAGAGATACGGATAATGAAATAGGTTTTCCTTTTACTTTCCAACCTTGGAATACTCTCCTAGATGTTGGTTCGAATCCAGTTTTAAGTAATCTTACTAGTTGCTTCACTGCAGGTACAGTCTCTACACCCATTAACTTTTCTTTATCAAGCAATAATGAAGTGTTTTTATGCTCGCCTCGTGATGTTGAATATACTATATCTTATACAGGAATTAATTATTCCTTGACGTCAGGCAGTCCTCCAAGAATTATAGTGAATTGGGGAGATGGAACCGTTGAAACTTTTAATCCTTTAGAGATTGATAATTTCGGAAACCCAAGTAACAGGCAAACAAATCAATCAAAAGAAGAATGGGGAATTACTGTTACTCACACTTATGATTATGATGCTGGAGGTAATATAGCCTCAATCAATCCAATTGAGAAATGTACTTACACTGTTCTTTTTGCTCACGGGTATGGGTCAGTTGTTTGCCCCATAGGAGTAGGACAGACTGCAAAAGTTACTGTTTGGGATATGGAAGATCAAACTAAATTGGGAAGATTTGATATTGATCATGATGCTACCTCTGCCGGAGTTGAGTCATCTCCACCCGCCCCTTTACCACCAAGTGCAGAAAACGTGAATATTTGTGATGATGATGATCGAATTATTAGATTAAGAGATAATACGGATTTTAATTGTACTCCACAGATTGATGGGACAAGTGAGCAGAGCGTACCAAATACCAGAGGACGCTGGATGCAATGGATTTATGGCGATGTAGGTACAGACATCACTGCACCTGGAGGAGCTACGGGGAGTGTTATTATTAATGGAGTTTTATATTCAGATACACAGTTTCCGATATATAGCCGGCCAATTTATGTCACAGATCCTTTTATTGGTCCATCTCCAGCCATTACTGATGACATAACAATTCCTCAATCTGGATTGGTCAATGAGCAATTTTTTGTTACGTTAAGAAGCTGGAATGAATGCAATCGATTCGATAGAGTATTCATTGATGGCTGTAATCTTAATCCTCCGCAAGGTGGTGCAAATAACGTTTTTCCATTATATAGTGGTGCCGGAATAATTCAATCGGCTCCATCTCAATACAATTCAGGAGCGCAGATATGCCTTCCAGTTTTGTCGTTACCCTATTTTGCTAATGCTACACCAGTTGAACGTAAGTATACTATTACCATTATTGACTCCCCGGATCCCCCGATGATAGTTGATAGAGAGATTTGCAGCGGAGACTCTAGAACTTTGTCTGTTTCACCCATTATAGGAGGACTTAATTACAAGTGGTATATAGGTTTTGCTGATGCCGTGAACGATTTAAATCCACTTATTACCAATAGTTCAAACTTCACACCAGATGGTTCTGCAGCTCAATCTCCGATAGAAAGTACTCAAAGTTATTGGGTTACTGCAACAGCTGCGAATAATTGTGTTAGTGAGCCAGAGGAGGTTATACTTACCAGAAGGAGTGATCTTTTAGCACCTAGTTTAATTAATGGAAATGCTGATGCTTGTGTAAATTCTCCTGTCATATATTCTATTACTAATTTACCAGGATCGCCTGCCGTTGGCGGTCCAACGAGGTATGTTTGGCAAGTATCAAATCCCCCCTTAATAAGCAATTTTTTAGTTAGTCCAGATACGCGTTTTGTAACATTCGAGACCAATGGTTCAACCGGAACATTCAATCTTATTGCAACTCGTGAATTTATTAACTCACCCACGTGTCCTTCTCCTCCGGCTACAAAAACAATAACTATCCGTGCTAATCCAACCGTTGCTCCAACCAATCCACCTCCAATATGCCAAGGTACACCGGGCGTAATACTTGATGGCAATACCAACGGTTTTGGAGGTGTAACTCCTACAAGTCATTTGTGGACTGGCAATACAGGAATTTTAAATGATCCAAACGTTGAGTTTCCAGAGGTTCTTTTTACAGCAACTCCCGGAAGCTATAACCTAACCTATACTTTTACTAACGCTATTGGCTGTTCAGCTTCTGGAAACCTTAGCGTTGTTATTAGCGCTAACCCAACCTTGGCCTTTACCGGTGCGGATCAGCCTCTATGCGGAACCTTGGTATCTAATCCAATGGGTGGTAGTAATCCAACACCTGGAACAGGTACGTGGTCGTTTGAATCCAGCATACCGGTTCGCCCAGCGCCAACAATTTCGAACGTCAATGATCCTAATGCTACTATTACCATAACCTCAGGAAATGAAGGTGCCTATACTATGCGTTGGACAGTTGTTAACGGAGCTTGCACTAGCTTCGATGAGATTGAAGTTGATTTGGGATCTAATCCAACTGATCCACTGGCGGGTGGTGATAAAGTGATATGTGGGGAGTCTACTAATTTAGAAGGAAATACTCCAATAATTGGAGCTGGCACTTGGACAGTTACTGGCCCCGGTGCATGTGTTGGGGCCGGATGTGCTATAACTATTGCCGATCCCACTAATCCAACATCAGGCATTCAACTAAACGGTCCTGCATTTGTATATGGGGATTATGTATTCACATGGTCTATCAAGAGTGGTAATTGCTTTATTGAGACCGATTTAGTTACGATTAGGTTCAATCGACCTGGTACAGCCAATGTACCTGGAACTTTCACAACTTGTGTTGATCAAACTGCTCTTACTCCAATCGACTTAACAGGTGGTTCAGTAGGTGGCGGATCAACTCTAGGCATTTGGCAAGTTGTCTCAGGATCTGGAAGTATGCAACTTGGAACTGCTGTTTCAGGACCCGCATTTCTTGATCGATATATTCCAGCAGCGGTGGAAACTTCCTTTCAAGTTAAATTGGTCGCGCAAGATCCAGATGGTGGTGGAGTGATTCCTTCAGCGCCTTGCGGCAATGTTGATAGTCCAACATTGACGGTTACCATTGACCGCCTTCCAGCAAACGCATTTGCAGGAAATAATATTTCCATTTGTGATGGATTGGCGGCAACGCTTAATGCAACACTACCGACCAACGGAGGAACTGGAACATGGACTGGTGCCAGTGGAACGATTACTGATCCTAGTTTGCGAAATACAACCGTCACAGGTTTATCTGCTCGGGCACTGCCTTATGTATTTACCTGGACAGTAACTAGTGCAGAGAACGGGAATGCCGGTGCTTGTGTTCCAACATCAGATGATTTAGATGTAACCGTAGTCGCAAGGCCAGCTGCGTTAGATCCTGCACCGGCTTTATGCGAAACGGTAGAAGGAAGTATACCAACCACAGCCGTAAACGTATTACTTTCTGATTATGATAATGGTGTTACCGGTTCCGTTGCTGCGCACACAGTCGTGTGGTTTGAAACTCCAGCTGCGCGCACAGCCAATATACCAATTACAAATTTTGATGTTAAGCACGGTGATATTCTATACACAAGAGTAACCGGTGTATCTCCGGATTTCTGTCCGAAAGACGGTGAAGTAACTTTTACGGTGAATCCTAAACCTGTAGCATTAGATAACACCTTCCGGCAATGCGAACAATCTTTAGGTTTAGATCAAACTCAGTTTAATCTTACGGATCCTGCTTTTGGAAATACAGTTGCCAATAATGAATTGGATAGAACCGTTACATGGCATAATGATTTGATTGGCGCTGAAACAGCCACGAACTTGGTTACAACGCCAGGGGCATATCCCGTTACCGACTTTTCTGTCATTTATGCCCGAGTTGTAAACGACATTACAGGATGTTTCAACACAGCTCAGGTAACCTTGGTTGTAAAACCACTTCCCAGAACACCTGTTATTAGTGGCAAACTGGATCCGTGTCTTTTAGGAACTGAACTTTACAGGGCAATTGATCCAGGCACGGGCGTACCTTATTCTGACCCTACTACGACATACCAATGGACATATCCTGCAACATTCGATTATTTGGGAGGAGGATTGCCTGCTAATTTTTTCCTACTTCTTAGTTTCCCGAATCAAGTTACCGATGACTTAAAAGTTTCCGTTACGGTAGATGGCTGCCAGAGTGATGAAACCGTGCAACCTATTGTTGTGTCACCAGCACCAACAGGCTATGACATTATACCCCCTGCTGTCGACATCTGTGAAAATGGTATTTATCAATTTGAGGTCTTTCCAAATAATGGAAGTTCAACGTATAATTGGCAAGTATTCACAACTCTTCCTCCTGGTAACATACTGGGTCCTCCTGGGGGGGGTGTTATTGCCGGTGGGCAAACAGAAGGTGTGGCACAAATTCAGCTATTTAGTGAAAATGTTTTTGTCCGGGTAACAGAAAGCAACGCGTCAGGTTGTGCAGGGCCGTTCGATCAAGAGCTGGTGATTGTGAATAAGCGCCCAATCATGGACATGCAAACCCTACCCATTTGTAGTGGCGAGTTGGTAGGCATTACACTTGCGGAAAATGCAGGCAGCCAAGTAGCGGCAACAACATTTAACATTCA
>JANODK010000147.1:0-5158 GCA_031412655.1 Chryseolinea sp. | reverse complement strand
CTGGTGTCGGTTTTTCAATGTTTTGAATAGCAGTAATTAAGTAAGTCCGCAGTCTCCCATTACAGTGAATTTTCGACAGCACGATCGCGCTGGGCGTTGAAAATCGTTCATCCAATAGCCCACTCGGCCTTGCGCAGTGTGTTCTGGTAAAATATTTTTCATTTAAATAATCGGCATCCGAAAAGACGTATTGATAGAAATCACGATTTTTGTCAATGAAAGTTTCAAGTCTTCTCAATTGTCTGCGGTAATACTTCAGCGTGACTTCCGCTGAGTTGTAGGTTTCAAAAAGCTGAATGCGAAAAAGCCTTTTATAATACCAAAGCAATCCAACAAAGTCAGGTTTTATCATCTTGAAAAAATGTATCTCCTCATCGGTGTTCTTGAATTTGTATTTGATCACAAAGCTCTTCAGTTCATCAACGTACTTTTCAATGGTCACGATTAATTGCGTGGTCCTTACCAATGCATCAGGCTGATCAGTTGTAATAGCTTCCATTTCCGTGCTAAACTGTACTTTTAGTTCGTTTGAAAATTCTATAAGTTCCATAATATCCACTTAAGCTGCCTTGTTTAATTTCTCTTCTATAACCATTTTGATTTCTTGCTTAATCCGGAAATAGTTTTCCTGGATTTCTTCGGGAGTAACCTTACTAACCAAAGGAATTTCATCATAAGATTGTTCTTCCTTTCTGATTGCCTCGTGATCGTTAAGAATTTCCGAATGAAAAACTTTGAGCGCTATCTTTTGATTTGGATCATCAGAAACCATCCCAACAAATTCACCGGATGAGAGAGACGAAATCTTTGAAGCCGGAACGGCCATTTCTAATTGTGTTGACCTGCTTACGGAAGTATCAGAACTATTGACAGAAATACTCTCACGTTGTTGAACAATCTTTCCAAAACGTTCTGACAAAAGTTTCGCTGTTTCCCCAACCACCTGTCCACTTATCACATTACCAACAATATTCATGATCACTTCAGCTTGCTCCCTTCCATAGTCCTTCTTAAGCTGGCTGTAGTCCTGAACTGCCAAAGTCGTTGCAACTTTATTTGCCCTGGCTGTTGCCATTAGATTATCAATTCCATTAAAATAGATCGTTGGAAACTCATCGAAGATCAGGCTACTCTTTTGCTGATGCTTTTTATTAACCAGTTTAATCACTCTGGTTATGTATAGCGAAAGAACTGCACCATATATCTGTTGCTTCTGCGGATTGTTACCCATGCATACAATTTTAGGATCATCAGGATTATTGATATCAAGCGTAAAGTCATTGCCGGATAGTACGTAATAAAGTTGAGGCGATGAAAGTCTTGCCATACCGATTTTTGCGCTTGCCACTTGCCCTTCCAATTGTTCCATTGCCTCATTCCGATAGGCTGATTCAAAGGGATTAATTAATACTTCTATTTCAGGTTCTGTTTTTAACACTTTAAATAGGGAGTGGTAATCCAGTTGCATCAATTCAATTACATGAGGCAAGGTGCAATAGCGGCCTTCATCATGCTTTTTGAGAAACCAGATTATAGCGGTCACAAAATTGATTGGAGATTCAACAAAGAAGTCGCCTTGTTTTTTAATCCAATCCCTGTTTAGTCCAAGCATGATTGTCCTGGAAGATTCTGTGGCATCAGTAATGTCATACATTGTAGCCGGGTCTAGCGGATTACATCGATGATAAATCTGATCGAAATTGATAACAAAAAATGACGGCTTGACTTTATAGTTTCCTTGATATTTCAGCAATGCGTTGTAGGCAATTTTAGAAAGGTCATCATACTTAAAATCATAGATGAACATGGCAAAGGCCTTTTTTATATGTTGTTCGATTACATGGCGGATCACAAAATAAGACTTACCAGCTCCGGGAGTTCCAATGACCAGTAATGAACGGAATGGATTAATAATATTGATCCAACTTCTTTTTACAGATCCTTTCAGAACATACTGGGCGGGTAAATTGATGCTGTATTCATTTTCAAGTAGTCGTTCTTCCTGTGGGAAGGACTCATTCTCCTTGTTGAAAATGTCTTTCGTCAGTTTGAGTTTAAGAAGCCTTGAAATCCAAGTGCCGCCCGTGAGTACCATAATATATCCAGCACTTGTTATTAAAATATAAATCACAACCTCCTTTTCAACGTTTATCGCAATCCAGAACATGTAATGCCCCAAGAGGAAAATGATTAGGCCAAAGGAAATTAGTAAACCCGAAGCAAGCATATTTACTTTTTCATCTTTCTTACCTTTTACTCCAATCAATGAAGCCGCTAGCAAGCCAAGAATAATTCCTTTAGATGGATAAACTCCATTGAACAATCCAGTCTTAACAATGGATTCCAAAACCTTATCAATGAATGGTATTGTTAACTCCCATGTGACGAGTACCTGATGACAGAAATAATAAAAATGAAGGATCAAAATGATAATGCTACCCATCCGGGTAAAATCTATGATCTTTCTCAATGCTTGTTCGTTCTCTCCTGTATGTGCCATGACATGATAATTTAAATTGATCTACCTTTTCGTTTCTTTCTTCTTCTCCTGGTAAGTGATGGTTCAACTCCTTGGTTGGTATTCTCTGGTGATGTGAGTTCTTTTATTGCCTGCTCTATACCCGTACTGGTCGATGTCAATGGAGTTCTTTGAGAACCATCGTTATCACCGGTAGTCGGTTTCGAAATAATTTTGTTTAATGAGGTATTCTTAGGAATTTCTGTTAGCCGATCCATGATCGCCTTGGCAGAAAACTCTTTGCCCAAATCGCTTCCATTAAAAACAACTCTATTTTGATGATCGATAAAAGTTATCCCGTAAACCCTGCCTTCTTCATTTTGCCTGAATACTATTTTGATGTTTGCCTTTTCCAAAGCCTTCACGAAGTCCACAACTTTAAGCGTGGGAGATTTTAAAAACACACTTTGAATACTTGCTTGGACCCGCTCCTTATGCGGCCTCCTTAAAGCCTCATTGAGTTTGAATTGCTTCTCAAGATTTACCAAAGTCGGTTTACCATAAATTGAACTTGCCTTAATCGGAACACCTACTTTATTACCATGTTCGTCCAACAGACTATAAACCAACCCTTTCTTTTGGTTCATGATCGTTCCCTCCCGTCCTCGATCAGCAACTACATTGTATTGCTGTAGTACCGCATTAAGCTCAGGAATAGAAGTGAATTTATAAGACCGCGTGATCGTCCGAACTATTTTAGATATAGCTTCCTTGGTTTGTGATTTACCATAGACGGCCGTTGCTAAAGTTTTCGGATCAAATATGAATTCCTTAATGACATCCCTATCTTCTGCTTTGACCAGATTGAATAAGGTTTCAATTTCCTTCCTTGCTTTCTCAGATTGATTTTTCCCAAGGTTGTGCAAGGGAATTCTTTTTCCATTAGCCTGAATGCTTGTTGTTAAAATATGAACGTGTGGATGCCCGGCATCAAAGTGATTATAAACCAAGTATGGCTGATTGTTAAACCCAATCCGATCCATGTAAGCGTTGACAATAGTTTGAAGCTTTTCATTTGTCAATTTCTCACCAACAGCGAAATTGAGTGAAACATGAACCACGTTGGTCTTTGATCTTTTATTCAATCGCATCTGCTCCTGAAACCGGTTCTTCTTACTGCTAAATGATAACTCGTGAGGTTCACACCCAAACATATTGGCCGCTATACATTCCGCACTTCCGGTCTTGACTTTGTTCTCGTTGTAATTAAGAGCACCAAGTATATTCTGTCCTGTCCTCATCCTTGCAACCATTTCTTCGCGACTTCAGAAACCATAATCAAAAGTTTATCGACCTTAACCTCAACCTTCTTGTAATCCTCAGCGACCTTCAGTGCATGAAACATTTTCTGGCTCTCTGAATCAGCAGTATGAAATGACTTTGTGATCTGGTTGATATTGTTTCCGATCTGGTTCAGTTCTTTGCGAATCCCTGACAATTCCAGGGCGGTTGAGTTGAGTGTTGCATCTGTATAGTAAAAATGGATTTTCTCTTTATAGAGAATAGCCCGAACCATTTCACTAACATTTTGGCAGTTGGTCTTCTTGCGCTTCTCTTCAAGGCTATCAAAAAAGCGTTGTGAAACTCTCACCGTGATCACTTTTACAAGGCTGTCATTTGTATTTTCAGAACCCATAAAGCGAAGGATTTAGTGCTTTAAAAAGAGCCGAGTTCCGAGGCACGCTTACCTGAAATGAGCAGCGCGAATGAAGGCAAGATCCATTTGTGTATACAAATGTACATCTTGCTGATGCCACAGATCCGGCATCTTGCCTTGTCAAAATCTTCATGTAAAAGAGATTTTTAAGTTCTGAAGACCATCGATTTAAAAGACATTTAAAATCTTCTGGTAATGGTATTTTTAAGCGCCATCGGAATTTTAGATTTGTTGAAGTCATATTTTTTTTGTGTTTTAATATGACTCAAAGGAATGTCGATTAGTAAGGCCGAAACAGTTACAAGGGTACTGGTACCCTCTGTATATTATTGATTGTCAGATAGAAAATTTCTCATTAAAAAAGAAAACCCCGGATAAAGAGTCCAAGGTTTCTAAAATATTGAAATCTGTTTGAGTTACTCAGCGACTATGGACTCCTCCTTTTTCTTGTACTTATGGGCTTTTGAAATATGTCCCTCTAACGACTTTTTAGTCTGGTAAGGACCAGCGCCACATTCATTACAGAACAACTCGATCTTCTCATCTTTAAGTCTCTTGTAGAACAGTTCACTTAATTGCCAAACGGATAGGGAATGTGTCAGGCAAATGAATAGGCTTATAACAGTCGTTTTTACATTTTCATCCGTAGGGTTTTGGATTGAAACAAACCAGTAATCATAGTAAAAGAAGTTAAGGAAGAAGCTTACGACAGCGTAGAATTTACCGGTATTCTTATACCCATTAATAAGGAAGATCAAAATCAGGAATTCTATAACACCCGCCAGCGCCACTCCATACATCCAATTCATGAAAGAATAGCCAGAAAAGGTCATGTCAAGGTGCTCAAGTTGCATGAAAAGGTTACCGGCATGGGGAACGTACAAGACCATAAGAACAAGGGCTCCGTGAAATATTGCTTGTTTGCTTTCGAGATAGGTGACGATTTGGTTCATACATTATGATTAAGGTTCTAAATTTTTAAA